>JBGCDN010000866.1:0-5933 GCA_045105495.1 Planctomycetaceae bacterium | reverse complement strand
GCATCAACTCGTTGTATTTGGGCATATTCTCCATTGGCTCTCCCTCCCCCGTTTACTGCTGGCGCTTGGACCGTCTTGCTTTGGGTTTTGGATACGTCGCGAGAATCGACTTCATCTCAGCAACAACCTCTGGAAACTGATCGACGACGTTCTGTCGTTCGATCGAATGAACCGCGTAATCGTACAGCTCGTAAACAGCTTTCGATTTATCTTCGTCTGGCTTCTTCCACTGCACAAACCGAAATCGTTCCGTTCGGATGGCTCGGCCAAGCTTCGATTTAGGATAGGCATGAAACGCGTGGTTACGCACACGAACTGACGGGTTCTTCAAGACAGGCACAAGGCTCTTGCCGTCAAGCGGCTGTGGACCTTCCGGGGCAGGCAACCCAGCCAGTTGGGCTAGCGTCGGAAAGATATCGACGGTCTCAGCCAGTTGCCGGGTTGAAGATTTCGGCTGAACCCCCGGAGCCACGAAGGCGATCGGAATACGCGTCGCTTGTTCGTAGTTCGTATGCTTCGTCCAGATGCCAAGATCACCAAGATGGAAACCGTGATCACCCCAGAGAACAACAATGGTGTTCTGAGACAACTCCTGGCGATCCAGTTCGTCAACCACTTTCCCAATCTGCGCATCAACGAACGCGGTGCTGGCGTAGTAGCCGTGAATCAGTTTTCGCTTGAGGTCGTTAGTTAGCTTCCCCTGAACGGGCACCGGTTTGTAGGCAGTAATCTCGCCGCCTCGCTTTTGGGCCATTCGTGGAGAACCTTTGGGCGGTTCTTCGTAATCCGGCATCGGCAACTCAGCCGGGTCGAACATATCCCAATACTTCTGCGGTGCGCTAAAGGGCAAGTGAGGACGGACGAAACCAGCGGCGATGAAGAATGGAATGCCATCTTCATCACGCCGTTTTCGGGCGGCCTTTAGACGACGGATCGTTTCAGCGGCGACGCGGCCGTCAGCATACTCGTCGTCCTTTGCCATCGGATGCTCAAACGCAGCCCCGCGAGGCAACGACTTAATCTGCCCGAGCTTCTGGTTCGTGAACAACGCTTCTTCTCGCGTGAGTTTTCCGCCGTCGGTGCTAGCTGGATCGAGATACTCAATCACTTTGTCTTTGAAGTGCGGAACCGAAAACGACTGTGGATCACCGTTGTTGCCATGCCCAATATGGAACACTTTGCCCAGCGACTCAGTTCGATATCCATGTCTGGCAAAGTACTGCGGCATCGTGACAGCATTCGGAACCAACTGCCGCAGCTGACTTCCCAAGCCATACAGTCCTGTGGAAGTTGAATGCGAACCCAACATCAGCGTAAACCGAGATGGCGCGCAGACAGCTTGATTGCAGTACGCCATGTCGAACCGCATCCCACGGTTCACTAGCCGATCAATGTTTGGAGTCTTCGCAACCGCATCGCCGTAACACCCTAGCGCCGGCTTGAGATCGTCGACGAGAATCAGAAGGACGTTTGGCTTCTCAACAGCTACACACGGCGAGACGAGTATCAGCATCAAGCAGATCAGGCGAAACATGGTCGCTTCTCTCTCGTTTCGAACCAGCGTTAACATCTGGGTTTCACTTCTTGAATCGGCTTCGAATCACCTGCCACAGCGGATTGTCTCGACGTTTGACAAGTTGATTGTGAGGCACTCCGTCTTCGCGCTGCTTCCAGTACTTCCACTTCATTTTCTCGGTTCCGAGCTCGTAGTCCATGCTATCCCAATCGCTTGATCGGAACGAATAGAATGCCCAATGCCACTGCCGGTTCTCAGCGAGATCGATGGTGTCACGCAGATATTCACGCGCTCCCGGCACACATCTTCCGCAGCCGAACTCACTCAGGACAAGTTGGTTCGCAGGAATTCCGTGTCGAGTCGACCACTCCAGAACTGGTTGAAACTGACTAGCCAGAGACGACTTTGACCACTGGACCGTGCCATCGCTTTTTCCTGGCATTCTATCGGGATAACTGAACCGTCCTCGATTCACTCGGAACGTTGTAAATTCCCAGGGCGAGTAAAAGTGGAACGCATAGAGAACGTTGCGATCAGCCAATGGCTCAGTGCACGCGAGGCCCTCGGGCGACGCGTGGAAACATCCGTCAAACATGACGGGGGTTTCTGTATCGACCTCACGAATCGCCTTATGCATAGTTCGATTGAACTTACTTAAATCCGCCGCAGTCCCACGAACCTCACCAAGCCATTTCTTTGCATCAGTCGTAAGCGTTTCGAAACCTCGCTCACGTTCTGGATGGGGCTCGTTCAGCACGTTGAACCCAACGACTGCCGGGTGATCTTTCGTCGCACGCGCTAGGTCTTTCCAAAAATCTGCAGACTGTTCGTGGAAGGCAACATCATGCCAAATCCGATAGTCGAATTCCCCATCGTTGTGTTGCTTCCATCGACACCCGGGCAAGCTAAACGTGGTTAGCACAATTCGAACGTCGTGCTTGTGGGCAAGATCAAGTGCCTGCATCAATTGCTTCAGGTCTGACGGTGGGATGACCGTGAACTTGTCCGCGTTCCCGATCAATGGGTCACGGTCTGCTGGCTTTATCCCGGCATGCGATAGACGGATCCACTCTATCCCAGAGTTTGCCGCAGCTTTGAACCACTCGTCACTCACGTCACGAACGTCACCATTCGCTCCGCGGCGTTGCTGCTTCCAAAACTCCATCTTCCCTGACTGGCCGAACGACGGAGAAGCAACGGCGATAGCCAACACAAAGATTCGAAACATGAACTACTAACCTGTAAGCCCATAAAACTTTGTGGCAGTCCCGCCGAAGATCGCCTCGTTTTCACTCTCACCCAATGGCCCCAACACTTCGACCAACGCGCCGTGAACCTGTTCGTAGCTGCCGGCGAGTTCGCACACGGGCCAGTCTGAACCGTACATTAATCGGTCCGGACCAAAGGCTTCTAAGGCCGGTTCAACGTAGGGCTTCAAATCGTTTGGCTTCCAGTTTTCCCAGTCGGCTTCCGTAATCATTCCCGACAGCTTGCAGAAGATGTTGGGAAACTCAGCCGCCGCTTGCAGGTTCTCGACCCAGCCGTCTGTTACCTGGTCCTTGATCTGCGGCTTTGCCAAGTGGTCAATCACCATCGGTAAGTCCGGCAGCTCACGAGCCAATGTCGTCGCGTGTCTTAGGTGCTTCACGTAGAACAGTAAGTCGAACGGAACCGAGTGCTTTTCGAGAACCTTCAGGCCGCGAATGACTTCCGGCTGAACAATGAAGTCGTCGTTTGGTTCGTCCTGTGTAACGTGCCGAATACCGACAAACTTCGGATGATCTTTGAACTCCAGCAGTTGGTCTTCACATTCTTCACTCGCCAGATCCACCCAGCCGACGACGCCAGCGACGAAGTCATTCTGTTCAGCCAATTTCAGAACCCAGCGGTTCTCTTCGACATTGTGCTGCGTCTGAACAAAGACACTCGCATCAATGCCGGTATTTTGCAGATGCGGCAGCAAATCCACCGGCAAGTAATCGCGCCGAATTGGTGCCATGACGTCACCGTCCTGCCACGAATAGTCGAACGGTTGGCTATGCTGCCAGAAGTGTTGGTGTGCGTCGATCGTTTTGCTCATGCCCAAACGTTAAACGCTTCCTCACAACATTCAACCGCTGGCAACGACTGATGTTCGTCTTGAGCACTGAAGGGTTTGACCCACGAACCGATAAGCTGCTCGGTTCTTCCCTCGCAGAATCGTTCTCTACCTGCCGGTTAGATCTTCACAAAAGCCCGCCGGCGATAGAACCACAGCAGCACGTAAAACAGAATCAACAACGTTGCCGCACCCGTGAGCGGTTTGATCATGTGTTCGCCAAGAATTGCGAATGGTCTCTCGCCAAAGTGACGAAGCAACGCCTCGCGAATTGGGTCGGCAATCGTCCAGCTCATGACGTAAATCAAAATCGAGTTGGCTCCAATCACGATGAATGGGAATCCCCACTTCGTCCACTTCTTGACATCGCAGATCAACACCAGTGCCAGCAGCCACGCCATACAACAACCGCCACTGAACAGCGTAAACGACGGCGTCCAGATACGTTTGACCAGCGGGCACAGGCCGAACTCGGCAAGAGCCCAACCTGAAGCGAGCCCAACAATTGTTGCCAGAACAAGATTTCGAATCAGAAGCTTCGGAGAATCGACGTTACGAAGCCAAACCCCGGCAATCAGCCCAAACAGCATCGTGACTGCCGTCGGAACAAACGAGAGAGTCGAATAGCCGCCGCGGTTAAATTCGAACGCTTCTTCGCGTGAGAACAGATTCATAAACCAGACATCGGCCTGCCATGAGATGTTGCTATTCTTGTTCCAGCGAGATGCAAACCCTTCCGCATGGTGAGGCCAATCGTCTGCGACTCCCACGGCCGGGTAGTCAAACTCGGCAGCTGGCGGATCCGACATGGCGAAGGCTCCCCAGAACAGAAGTAGAATTCCAAACGCCGATGCGTAGTGAACCCACCGCGGCGCGAGGGCGATGAGGAACACAAAGAAGTAGCCAAGTCCAATCTGAGTGAGTGTGTCTTCAAACGTGAACCGGGTACTTTCAGACTCGAGTGATCGCAGCACGATGCCCAGTGCACAGAGAATGATGGCTCGCCACGCGGCGTGCAGAATGAGACCAATCCGGGACTGTTCTCGCTTAAGCCGACTGGCGATGGAGAACGGCATCGCCACGCCAACCAGAAACGTGAAGCTGGGTTGAATCAAGTCGTGAAGCGAACAGCCTTCCCATTGGACATGCGTCGTGTGGAACTTCAGCCACTCGAGAATCCGATTACCCGGAAAGTGCTCGGCTAGTTCCGACAAGTGCATCAGTTCCGCCAACATGAGAAACATCACCATGCCTCGATAAACATCGATGCTCGCGCGGCGTTGAACGACTGGCTTCTCGGTGCTCATACAGGTGCTTTCTCGTGGACGTCGGTGCCGAACTGAAAGTGCGTCGCGATAGGCTCACACGTTCGTAGCAAAGGAACCTGCGGTGGTTCCAAATGTCTTCTGAACCACTGATGTTGGCGAGCTTGTTCGTGTAGTCAACTCCAGAGAACAGTTTGTTGGTTTCCCTTAGCACTCCACCAAGGTGCCAGCTCTCTTTGGCTCTCGCTTGCCCGGTAGCAATCAGACTTTCGCGACGACGAAAAATTGCCTATCACGCGTCGATGAGCAGTGGAACCACAGAAAAACAATCGCGACGCAACCCCGGCAACTCGCTGGGAACACTTGGGACCGTACTGCTATTTACCGGTGCGGGATTCATCTTCTTCCTCACCATCGCGCGGTCGCCTGAATCGGCGATCCCGCTGCCTCGATTTCTCTACCGACATCGGGAACTCTGGTTGGTTGCAGGCGGAGGCATGGTGGCACTGGGCATGCTCTGCCTACGTGGAAACTCAAATGGTTCCACAACGCCGGATAGCTCGCCATTCCGCAGCGTCGTTCTCTACACCCGTGAAGAGTGTCACCTTTGCGACGAAGCGAAAGCAATCCTCGACAAGTACCGCTCCCGTCTGCCGGGCATTGACGAGGTAGATATCGACGAAGACAACGAACTTGTCGCCGAATTTGGCGAGTGGGTACCTGTTGTCGAGATCGACGGAAAAGTCCGCTTCAAGGGACGCATCGACGAAATGTTGCTTCGTCGTTTGATAGACGGAACTGAACGAGCCGCCCAAAATGGGTCAACAGGGAATGATAGGCAAGGGAGTTAGCGAACCTGACCGCTCGGATTCGGCCTTCCGGCAGTTCGAACTGCCCCCGATGCAATCTTCGCCGAGCGTTTCACAAAACTGATATTCCCCCGATTCGCCGGGCTTCCGTATATTCCGGCGTCGCCCATTTCGTGCCACAAGGCATTGGGGGTGGAATGGAATCGAAGCACAAGAAAGGACTCGTACGAATGCACTCTCCTGGA
>JBGCDN010000865.1:0-4384 GCA_045105495.1 Planctomycetaceae bacterium | reverse complement strand
TTGGTCTTTGCCGATTGCTTTTTCGAACGCCGTCATTGGAATGGATCCAAGTCGTTCCCAGTTGGCGTGGCTCGCTCGAGTCCCAGTCGGATCTACTGGCAGCTGCGTGGAGACGAGCTGAAATAAGTCGCGTTCCTGTTTTGCTGTTAAGCCCATTCGCAAGCTCCAGCATACAACCCAGCATCTCCACGCCGCATCGTGAGCCCGCTGCGCCCGAACTGCGAGCCATTCATTGTACGTCTTGCGATGTTGTTTGCTGAGAACCGAGAGAACTCGGCGGTGCCAATCACTGTGGGATTCGATAAGGTCGAACAGGTCAGTGAATTGAGTGAATTCGCGGTTGCTCGACAGCCAGACTGGCCCACGGTCTTGTTGCGTTCGAGTTGCCCAGGCATCGCGCCATGCGGCAGCAAGTTTGGTCGTCACTCCTTTGCCGGCCAGTTCAAGGCGTCGTGATGATGCGGCGGTGAGTTCGTATTGTTCAGCGAGAATCCTGATCTTGAACGCGATGGCTTTTTGACACCGCGATTTGAACTCGTCGAAGTCGTCGTCCAGATTCGTGTGTGTCGGCAATGCCTGCAGCAACTTCGTTCTCATTACCCATCCATCCCGCTGCGACTTTGTGAGTTCTGGTAAATCCATCGTCAGGAACTCGGCCGGCGGTTTGATGCCCCAACTCCAGTCGTAGTGGTGCAAGTGCGGATGAGTAAATGAGAACCACGAAGTGTTCTTCAGTCGAGCGCCGATCTGTGCGGCCTGCTTTGGCGTCAGGTTGACTTGCTGATCCAACATCCCCACCAACAGATCTGTGTATGCCGCATCAAAGAAAGTTCGTCGATCGGCAACATCCTTAAGGTACATCTTCGCAATCTTCTCACTCACCAATGACTCCGCCATGTCAGCCAGTGCCTTGGCCACGCGTCTGTCGGGAAAATTCCGAAGAACAAACGTCGGCAGCTTCTTGTTCTTCGCGCGTGCTTCACCGGCCTTTGTGGCAGCAGGTTCGCCGGCTTGATAGAGCTTCGGACGGAGCTCTTCGAAAGCACCATCGATCGCGACCAACCGAATCAGCTCAAGAGTCATCTCTCGTTCCGCGAAACTCACCATCCGGTTGCGTCGCTGCTCCAGAGTCATGCCTTCCGGTTCTGCCGCGATCTGACCGGAGGCATTTGGAACCCAAGAGCAAAGAAGTGCGAGCCCCATGAAACCGAGGCAAGTATGGCGAAGGTATCTGATCATGGTTTTATCTCAGGTAGATGAACTCTTTGAACGTGAACATCGCCTTCGCCAGATCGCGCCACTTGGTGCGTTTGTCGTTTGGGTCGGGAATATCGCCCATCGCGGCAATCTGCTGGCTCAGCTTTGAGATTTGATCGCGTGAGGCAGAGATATTGTCTCGCTGTTTTTCAGTTAGTTGTGAAAGGACCGTCGCTTCTGAGACGAAGAATGGTGCTGCCTTTGATGTGGCTTCAACTTCCGCCGCTGACAGAGCCTTGTCATAGATCTGCGCTGTCAGGATACGACCCGAAAGCAAACGGTTTCCGCCTGCTGGCAAGTGACGAACTCCGAAGCTGACAACGGCATTCTTTCCGAAACCATACGGCCCACTGCTTTGGTATGCCTCGCCGTATGGTTTCCCATTCCGGTACCCGACAATGCGACCGTCTGTGTGGTACACGATTGCGATGTGAACCGGCTTTTTGTCGGCTACATCTTCGGCCGGTGCGACTGCGAACGGTTGAGTGCGAGCAAACCCGTTGCTGCCGGACAGCCAGCGTCTCGGTTCGCGTTCGGCGTAGACGATGGAATCGAAGAACACACCGTTGGGTGTTTGAACCGTGATGACTCCACCGGCGCGTTGGTTTAGATTGTCCAGCTGAACCCACGCTTCGAGTGTTTTCTCGCGGAGATCGCGGTTCAGAGGCGCAGTGACCGCATGCCCTCCGTTGCGAACGACAAGGGCACCATCTTCGAGTTTCGCTCCGGCTCGCAATTCTGCATGAGCCGTTCCGATGGTGTCCTTCGCGTTGGTATCGAAGTCCCAGCGATGAATCGGTTTGGGAGTCCGGGCCTGCGGAGCGATGTTCCCTCGATTCGCTTCAGCTAAGAGACGTGCTCGAACCGGTTCTAGCATGCTGGCGATTTGACTCTGCAGGGCGGTTCGCTGAGTCTCCAGTCGCGATAGTTGCTGACGCTGTGAAGTCAGCTGCTGACGTGCGTCGCGCATGTATTGCTGCACGCGATCAATATCCCTTCGCGTCGCTGGCCGAGCGAAGGCCGTTCGGAACATGAAGTCGATTCGTACTTCGTCAGGGTGGCTGGAATGAAAAGGGGACTGGCTCCCGGCTGCAACAGATCCCCCCTTTGAAGTAGGACGAGGGTGTGGTTGCTTTAGAGTTTTCGATGCATCCCCGCCCAAGGGTGCCTGTCCCCTTTTCAACACGCCGGCTGGCTGGTTCATCACGGAAGCCGGTCCCGGTTTTATGGCCAGCACTCGATCCGCCCATGCGTTTGCGTACTTTGCGATCTGTGGATCGTTCATCAACATCAACGATTGGGCCGGTACATTGGTTGTGTCGCGACGACCGACGGAACTAAACGGTTCAGGAAAATCGAAGGCACGGAGGAACGGGTTTAGCGAGTTGCGAATGACGGAAACGTACACACTCCGGCGTGGTGAGTTCCCATTTGCAGACGGCCCGAATTGGGTTTGATCCAGCTGTCCGGACACAGCCAACAGTGAGTCTCGAATCGCCTCGGCCTCGAGACGACGAACGTGCGCGTGTGAAAGCAGCTTGTTATCCGGATCAGCATGAACCGCTGCGTCTGATGGCTTCGAGGACTGTTGCCAGGTTTCGGAGAGGACCATCGACCGAATCAGCTTCTTCAACGACCAGTCCAACTCGCTCTCGAACTGCGTTGCGAGATAGTCAAGCAGTTCCGGATGCGTCGGCTGTTCTCCAAGCTTCCCAAGGTTATCGGGTGTGGCCACGATCCCTCGACCAAACACATGATGCCAAACTCGGTTCGCAATCACTCGGCGTGATAGCGGGTTGTCCGTACGGAGAACATCCTCGGCGAGTTCTCTGCGTCCACTGATCTTCGTGTCGTATGGTGTTGGATCGATGGCCTCCAGGAACCGTCGTGGAACCTCGTCGGCCAATTGACGATGGTTGCCTCGAGTCATGAGTCGTTGGTTTTGTCCAACCGTTTCGTCCAGTCCGGGAACACGCGTTGGTTCTGCGATTTCGTTTTCCAGCCGCTGGTAATCTGAGCGAGTCGCCGTCCTACTGACAAACTGACTAGTCAGAAGACCTTGTTGATGGAGCCTGTCCAGGAACAAAGCCTGCGCATCTGTGATGGTTCCCTTCTTCCAGGCTCTCGCGGCCGTGGCTGCGGCATCTGAGTAGCACAGCGCGAGGTCCTCAAACGAATTGATTTCGCGGGTTGCGGCGATTTCAAACAGTGGGTCGAGCCACTCCCAGTCGTTGTCCGTCGGTGCGGGTGAGCCGGCCTTGGCGATGATCACTTCTCGCACGCCGAACCATGACCGTGGGTTGTTTCTGACCAGGAGAGGCGCATCCTTCGCCGTGGTGATCTCCACGTGAATGTTGTCGCCTTCCCAGTACTTCAAGCTGAACCGATGCCATTTCCATTGTGGTGAAAGATTCCGCACCGGAAAGACCGTGCCGTTGCGAGGATAGTTCTGCACGACGTACCGGACCGTAGCACCATTCCCACCGATGGCGCGAACCCATAGATCGTAGTTTCCGTCAAGCTGCACGCTGGGCGAAGTCAGCCGAGCCGGATGTTTCGATGAAATTGTGTGTGAGTAAACCCCACCCGGATAGACGCCGGTTAGCAGCTTGTCCGCAGTGGGACTCAACACAAACGTGCCGGGTGGTTGGGGCTCTTTTGGAAGACCAGCCCCGCGCGGGAACCACTGCGCGTAGTCAGCTTTAGATTCCATGTTCCAACGATAGATGTAGTTGGGACTGTCGGGTTTGGTCCTCTTAGCTTTACCTACATTCCACTCGTGCTGAAGTTGTTTCCAGGTGAAACCGAAGGATCGGCCTTCTCGCTTCTTCAGCAGGTACCAAGGGTAGAGTGCGGCTGTGGGTTTGTTCGCCTTCGGCCATAAGGATTCGTCCTGCAGCAGCCGTGGCACCAACCCATGCCATCTCTCGGACTTGTCAGAGTTTCTAACTTCCGCTTCCGTTTGCCACCCGCTGTGGATCGAATTAGAAATCAACTTCTTCAACCGCATAAGTTCGTCACGGTTCTTGTCGACCTTCGCGTCTACATTAATCACCGCCCGCGCGGGTCGGGCGGAACCCAGAATGCCGAACAACGCGTAGTAGTCTCTCTGGCTGATCGCGTCGAA
>JBGCDN010000864.1:0-3617 GCA_045105495.1 Planctomycetaceae bacterium | reverse complement strand
CCCCGACAGCGATTTGCTTCCCGTCCGGACTGAACTGAATATCGGCGATCTCGCTCATGAATCCTGCACCGTCGATCACCAGTTCGGCGGGCCCCGTGAATTCTGCAGCGAGTTCCTGCACCGTCTTTGTGTAAACCAGCTCTCGTGGTTTGGTTGACTCGTCCTCGTCGTTGGACTGCGAGGGTTGCGACTGCAGAACCTCGTTGATGTTTGTTGGTGGAACAAAGGCAAGTGCAAGGCTTTCCTCTGGTTCTTCGTCGAGTGGAACCACCAGGCGGAGACCAATATCGTTAGCTCCCTGCCACTTCGCGGCGTTTCGCCATGTCACTCGAACATGGTCGCCGGGTGGCATGCGGAAACTGCAGCCTTTGACAATGAACTCCGTCGGACTGTGCTGCGTGTCACACCATTCGGACACGTTGCCGATTGTGTTGACCATGCCAATTTGATTGGAACCGGCACCAAGTTGCCCGGTTGAAGCTGGCCCGTTCTCGGAATCACTTTCGCCACGAAACAGTCGACACTTCTCTGGACTTAGATTTGCCTCACCCCATGGCAGTGGGAAGCCTTTGTCGTCCGATCCGCGAACTGCGGCTTCCCATTCTTCTTCCTGAGGCAATCGACCACCGACCCACTTGCAAAAGACCGCCGCCTGTTTGATGGAAACACCGGTGACTGGTTCGTCTGATTTCGATAGGTCGATCTTGCCAGCGTTCTGCGTGGCTTCCGCAAATGCTGCGAACTGACTATGGGTTACCTCGTCTACGCCGATGTAGAACGGAGCCAGCACTTCAACTTCCTGCGCGGGAAGCTCCCACGTCCTTAGCTGTCCACTGGGGACCCCGAACGTGTAGCTGCCGGCTTGAACCAGGGTCATCTCATAGGGAGCCACATCTTGAAGTGCTTTTACATAGGCTCGCGAAGGTAGTTGTGTCGCCTGGTCTTGCGCTGAACCGGGCTTTGGAATCAATGAGTCTGGCAATGCGATCGTTGGGACGCTGATTGGTTGCTGCATCTTGTCCAGATTGATTCGCAGCTCGTAATCAGCTGCGGCGATCTCTTCCCACGACCATGTCGCCGTTCGAGATTCGTATCCTTCTGCACTGGCTTGGAGCTTTAATTCTTCCACAACATCCGGCTGCAAACGCACGACGCCGTCAGCGATGTCAGAGCCGGCGACTCGCAGAGCTGCGTTTTCTGGTTCAACAATGATGCGAACGTCTACAAACCGTGGTTCAATTGGTTCCGGGGTTTTTCCAGCCACAGGTTCGACTGGTACCAGTTCACGCAATGCGATGTCGAATGTGGTGTTGTCTTTGTCGATCTCGAACGCTGATTGAAACGGTTCGAAGCCCTCCTTCTCTACTGTCACTTCATAGCGACCCGGTTCGAGCTTCAAGCTGGCCAGATCTTTCTGCTGACCATCCAGCGAGAACGTGGCCTCGTTTGCATCGGGAATAACTCGAAACTGCACGTCAAGCAACTGCGATTGAGGTTCCTCGATTGGCGTTGTCTCACCACCTTTGTCAGCAATCGGAGCCGATTCCAAAACCTTGTCGCCACGCAAGTGATTACCCACCATCAACGCGGCCAGGAGAATGCCAATGCAAATCGGCCACAGGACGTAGGGCTTGCCAAGCATTTCGTTGAGACGATCTTTGCTCGACTGCGGTTTTGCAGACGGTTTCAGCGCTTTCGTCTTGCGCGTTTTGCCTTCTCGCAACTTGACGGCCTTGGTGGGCAGAATTTTCTGTACGTCTTCCTGAGTTATTTTGGGCGCGGCGGCATCCGGTACTTGAACCGGAACAAGCGGTTTCTTGTCGAGGAGCTTTACAACTTCAGCAGCAGATTGCGGACGTTCAGCAACCGGCTTCTTGAGCAGCTGGTCAATCACAGTCGCAAGGTCATCCGGGATCGACGAGTCAATCTTCTTAACCGGCTGCATCGGGTCGTCAGAACTATGCCATCGCAGCCACGCCACATCCGCATCAATCGCCCCTTCGCCGGTTCCGGGAAACAGCGAATTGAACTTCTTGCCTGTCAGCAGTTCCAGCACTGTGAAGCCCAAACAGTACAGGTCAACCGCCGGACCAAACGCGCCGAAGTCTGACTTAATGAGTTCGGGTGCAAGGTACTTCTTACTGCCAGTCGGCGCTCGAAGTTCTCCGTCTCGGGTTGAAGCTTCGAAGTCGCTTAGCTTCACAGTGCCCTGATCGTTGATCAGGATATTGGAAGGTCGAACAGCCCCGTGCACCTTGTCTTTCTGATGAAGAAAATCCAAAGCGGATAGCATCTGCCGTAGCACACTGCGAACCATGTCTGCCGGCATTGGTTCTGCCGCAATCTGGCTGGAAAGCGTGCCCTTCATCAATTCCATGATGATCCAGCCGTTGTCCTGATCAACGGCGTGAATGCGAAGAACATTCTCGTGTTCGAACTGTGCGAGGAAACCGGCTTCTTTCAGAAAGCGTTTCGCTCGCTGATCGTTCGATTGACCAGGGGCTGAACCGGAATCAGCCGTCAGTTTCTTAATCGCAACGTCGCGGCCAAGAACCAGGTCGTAGGCCCGATGCACGACCGAGTTCTCGCCGCGTCCAAGTTCTTCGAACAGCTCGTAGTTTGATTGCTTTGCCATCGATTCGCGTCCAATTTCGAGGTAACGCGGTTCTTACGGCGGCTTGGCTTAGCTGTTACAGAATTTTGTTTCTTGGGTGATTCTTTGCCTGCACCTGAAACAACTGACTGATTCGCGCGTAAGAGTCGCGAAGCAAATCAATGACGCACCCCTGACAACTGGCCGCGATTGTGGAACATCGAGATATTTACCGCGAATCGACTCGGCACTTTCTGTCGCCCGTGTTGCCGCTTTTGGACGACGCAGACGTCTCGGAAATTCTGATTAATGGCCCAAAAACCATCTTCTACGAGAAGTCCGGGCGACTGAATCACGCCGACGTCCAGTTTCCAACAGAAGCCTCTCTGCTTGCCGCAGCGAAGAATATTGCCGAGTACGTTGGTCGGCCTTTGGATGACGACAACCACAGCATGGATGCCCGATTGCCGGACGGTTCGCGAGTTCATGTCATCGTTCCGCCAAGTTCTCGAAACGGTGTTTGCATCTCGATTCGAAAGTTCCGAAACGATAGCTTCAACCTCGCCAAACTCGTGGAGTGGGAGAGTGTCTCAGCGGAAGCGGCCGAGTTTCTATCGCTATCGGTGGAGATGCATCGCAACATCGTGGTCGCCGGCGGAACCGGTTCCGGCAAGACGTCTCTCCTAAACGCAATGTCTGCAGAAGTCCCGTCACACGAGCGGATTGTTGTGATCGAGGATAGTTCAGAACTACAGCTTCAACAGCCGCATACGGTGTACCTGGAGGCGCAGCCTGCACGTCCTGACGGCAGCGGTGAAGTGACAAGTCGCGACCTGTTTGTTGACTCGTTGAGAATGCGGCCAGACCGAATTGTGGTTGGCGAAGTTCGTCGAGGAGAAGCGTTGGACCTCGTCCAGTCGATGATCTCGGGACACTCCGGAGCCATGACGACTGTGCACGCCCCCACCGCTCATGACGCCGCAATTCGGTTGGAAACGCTCAGCATGATGAGCGACGTCGCCCT
>JBGCDN010000863.1:0-11680 GCA_045105495.1 Planctomycetaceae bacterium | reverse complement strand
TTGTACATAGTTCCTCGTTTCGCTTGTCAATCGTCATTTCGTTTGGACAGCTGCGGGGCATCGGCGGAACAACAGCACCCGGTCGATAAGAACCGCTGAAATAGAAGCCAAGTTGCTTCCGTAAATCAGCTGGCAGTTCAGGCAGTTCAGATCGAGGAATCAGAAATGTGCTGAGGCTAAACAGATCCGTAAACACTCGATTCTGTTCAGCCGTCTTGCGTAGATAGTCATGGCCTGAAGAACCGCCTGTGCCAATCTTTCGCCCCAACAGTCGTTCAACCATGATCGCGTGTCTTTGGCGCCAAATCGTCAGCAACTCATCAATCTCGACGCAGGCGGTGAGCACCCGAAACGGCAATTGCACGATGGGTTCATCTCGATACAGGTTGATAAACAAGGCCGCCTGCAAGGCTCGGTGGTTGAGCTTGAGTTCGTCCTGCTGAGAATACAATTCTTCATCCAGCACGATGCCGAAGCTAGTGCGGGTGGCTTCGAGGTTTTTCAGCTGAAATGCGATCTCGCTTTCGCTTAGCGTCGCGTTCCCTTCGATGATCGCTCGATCACGGTCCAGCATTCGATCGACAGCAACTGTGTACTGGCTCCAAAAATCAAACTCGCCGAACTGAAGAAACGGCATGCGTGCCAGCCATTGCTCCACAAGCTGCAAAAGGCCTGCATGTTCTTCAGCTTCCTGCAAACGCTGCTGATCTGCTGAGTTGAGTCGTGTTTTGAAGAAGTCTCGGTCTGTTGATGTCCGCTGGCTTGAACGCAACCCGAGTCGAATTTCAATCTGCTTGAATTGGATACTCTGGAACCCAGACGCTGGAACCAGAATGTCGCGGAACTCCAGGAAGTCCAGCGGAGTCATGGTTTCGATAATCGCGATCTGCTGGACCAGCACATCCTGAATGACGCGGATGCGGTCCAGCCTCGCAATAACGCGACCAAGCTGACGTTCATCCACAGATGACTGACGAAACGTGGCAATCACTGAATCGAGTTCAAACAAGATCTGCTTGAACCACAGCTCGTAGGCCTGATGAGTTACGATGAACAACATCTCATCGTGAGCAAGCTCGCCACACTGCGGGCTGAGTGGCTGCTGCAAAGAGAGTAGCTGATCAATCTTGAGATAGTCGCCGTAATAGACGTTGCCGGGAGTGCTCATCCCCGTTGATTAGCCGAATCCATGACGAAAGTGCAAGCGCGATAGGAATCGTGGATGCCACTTGGCAAACAGCGGCTTCTACTTGGCGCGATGTTGCAACAGGGATTTTGCGAACCATTCGCCGACGAGAATCGTTCCCTTTGTGTCATAGTGAGCACTGTTGGCAATCGGTGCTTTGGACGTATCGACGTAAACACACTTTGGATCAGTTTTCGCGGCAAGCTGTTGCTGCTTGACGATGGTCGGCATGAACTTGTTGTTCCCATTCCCGAACCGAGTGTTCACCGCAACGAGGGCGAGCATTTCTGGCGCTTCGAGATCGCGTCTCAGTGCGTCCATCATTTCTCTCAGCCGCTTCGCATAGAGGGGAGCATCTTTTTCGTTCGCATCGCTCTCGCCTTGAACCCAGAGAATGGCCCGAAGACGCAATTTGGTGCCTTCCTTCTTCCCCGCTTCCGTTGCACCACGGACCTCTTTCAGGAGGGCGCGATAGCAGGCACCGTTGGATTCGGTTGACCCCGGAGCCCAGTCTTTCGCGATTCCTGTTCCGCTGAATGCCGCCTTCACGATGCTAAAATTCTGATCGCCCGCCTTGAACAGCGTCCGTGCGAAACCGATTTCCGCGCCGAACCCGCCCTCCGGTTGAGCGTAGTTTCCGTACTGCCGCCCCTTGCGTGGCTTGATTGGGTTTCCGAGTGACTGTGGCTTCAAGGTTGTCCAACCACGACTCGTGGTGTCGTGCCGGTCGGGTGGTGGATCGCCACATCGCCACCAGAAAGGAATCTTCGCATCAACCTCGCTCGCTGACAGGAGACCAGGTTTCGCGTCGAAACCAACGGCGTTGGACTGACCAGCGACAATGTAAAGATCGCGGACTTCATCCGGTTCTTGAATTGCGAGAGCTACAACGGCCAGAAGTAGATACATGGATCGTTCCTTTTTGTCGTCCCCCGCAACAACGGATTACCAGTCGAGGGCGTAAACAGGAGAGTCGCCGAGAGGTTAGCAGTCTGTTGAAGAACGATAGTAGCACGACTCTTCGAGTCATTTTTTGCGAGCATTTTTCACAACTCGGAGTGCTACATTCTTCAACGCACTGTTAGTCCCGACGCCCTTTGCCTTCGACGCCAGCTTCGCTCGGAACTTTCGGCGGACCTGCCCCAGGTCGCGAGCGGCGTTCTCCTCGCTCGCGCTCGCCACGTGGCCCACCACGTTCATGTGGCCTTCTTCGCCGGCCCGGTTCGTTCACCTTCCGATCCATTCGCTCCAGAATGCTCTCGGCCATTTCCCGAATGTCGTCTGGCACGTTTTCCTTCCGAGCAACGTACATCAGGTTCAGCCGAGGACGCATGTAATGCGCGCTGATTGACATTAGTTGGATCTGTTCGGCCCGCGGCAGTTCTTTGTAGAAGGCTGCCACGTCTGGCTTTGAAGGAAAGTAAACCGCAAGGAATCGTGAGCGATCCAGACTGCGATATCGCATGATTCCCACAAGCGTACTTCGCTGCTCGTCAGTAAGTTGTTTCAGCGGTTCTCGAACCGCCGATTCTTCAATTTGATCAATTACCGGATCCACAAATTTTTCGTCGAATGGCGCTGGCGATTGCTTCTTCTGCATCCACTGAAACATCGCTGCAGCAAGTGCATTTGACCGCAGTCGAAAGCGCTCGGCATCCGGAGCGTCTGGTGCCAAGTCGGCCAAACCGCGCTTGAACTCAGCCTGAATCTCTTCCGGATAGCCTTCGACCATCACATCCAGCATCGCATCGTATTCACGATCGCTAATCCAAAGCGAATCGATTCCAGCTTGTTCCATGTCGAATTTCAGTTGACTGGTAAACTCTTCGCCGCGGAACCGCTTAATGCGACCATCATCCAGATTGATCGCGAACCCTTGCGAACGCTGTTCTTCGTCGCTCATCAAGTTCTGAATCTGGGTCACCTTCTTCTCGATTGAGTCGCTGGACCGAACGCTATCTCGCTCCACAATATCCAAATCCTGCAGCCACGCGTGATACGCATCCAGCCGTTCAGACGTCCCAGGATCTGCGACCGCTTCGTGGATTGCTCTGACGGCTTCGCGCTTCTCTTCGCTTAGCTTGCTATTTAATCGCTGTGCGTTCGCCTTCAAATCACTGCGTTGGTTCTCTGACATCAGCGCGATGCGTTTCGCGTTTTCTTCAGACCAGTCGCCATGCGTTCGTTCAAAGCGAAACAGGTTTGGAACAATCGCGAGTGTGCCGATCGCCACAACGGCAATGAGAATTCGATCGAAGGATTTACTCATTGAACAACTCCTGCTTCTCAAGTTCCCGCAGAAGTTCTGCACTGCCGACACGCTCGTACTTGGGTAAGGCCTGGAGAAGCTCCAGCTCTCGAACAAGGTCTCGCGATTCGTCTGGCACCGTCCAGTTTGTGGCGCAGAAACCGGCAATCGCAGACACCACAATCCCCATTCCCCAGACACCCAGCTTCGCACCTCGCCTGACGTCAAACGGTTGCGTCTTTCCCGTCGCGTCTGTTTCTGCCAGAGCCTGGATTGACGTCATGGTTCGGTTTGTGAAGTCGCCGGACGCCGTAATACCGTCAAGGCTATCCAACGCTTCGAACGCGATTGTCAGTTCTTCCGCCTCACGACGCGCGTTCGCGTTTTCGACCAGAAGTCGACGGATGCGTTCGGATTCACCTGAATCAAGTTCACCATCAAGGTAAGCAACAATTTCCGTTCGTTGCTCTTCGGTAAGATCTATTTTTGGGTTCGGATCAGACATCAGTTTATCGGACGTACTTTTCCAAAGAGTCGCGAAGATTCTCTCTCGCGCGGGACAGCAGTGATTTCACGGCGGCTGGCTTCAAGTCCATCACTTCGCCAATTTCCGCGTAGCTCATCCCTTCGAACTTATTTAACAGCAAAGCCATTCGCTGACGCTCGTTGAGCGTGTCCATAGCCGCTCGAACGACATCTTGTAGTTCTGCTTTGTGGAGTTGACGAACCGGCATGAGCGCGGACTTTTCGACCGCAAGACGCTCTTCAGCTCGAATCGGCATGCCGCCCGAATCCTTCAGCGTGACGGGCACTTCTTTCTTCCGGCTCAGACTGCGACGAGAATTACTGGCAACGTTGCTGGCAATTCGAAACAACCAAGTCGAGAACCGAGCTTTCGGTTCGTAGCGTTCCCTCGCGCGATAGATACGTAAGAACACATCTTGCGCCAGATCTTCGGCCAGCGGCCGATCTCGCATCATGTTGTAGAAAATGCCAATGAGTCTGTCCTGGTAGGAACTCACCAACTCTGCGAAGGCTTCGTCGTCACCGTCCCGCACGCGCAACATGAGTTGGACGTCGGGATCTCGAAGGTATGAAGAGTATTGACCGGTATCAGAAACCACTGCGTATCATTCTTTGTCGGTGACACACCGACGATTAGTAAACCAACATCACGAGCCAGAGTTCCGGATGAACCACTAATCTCTCGCCCAATTTCCAACACCCGAGCAGTTTTGTACCCGCCTGTAACCAGTAAGAACTGCCGTCTTCTTTTGAGAGCCTGCTGTCGCGAAGTCTAAGCGGTTGAAAAATCTGCGGCAATTGGCAGTCCAGTTGCCCACAGATACCTCTACGCACAAGACCCTGGTGAGGATCGGATTTTTGCCTATTATTCAGGGCATTCGCCAGATTTCTTTCTAACAAAGCACCCGCTAATGGGACGTGCGATTCGATTTGCTGTGAACCTTGCCGCCTGTGCTGTCATTCTTGGCGTCGCGATTGGAGGATTCCTTTTCCTACTGAAACAGCGTCCCGCTCCCGAGAAACGGGAAGTTACGGACAAGGTTTACAACGTTCAGGTGTTCGACGCGGAAGCTCGGAATCTTCAGGAAATCATCGGAGCGTTCGGAACCGCCCGCGCAGATCGCGAAGTTGTTGTACCGGCCCAGGTCGCTGGTGAGATTAAAGACATCCATCCGAACCTGCGTGTCGGATTGAAGATAAAGACAACCGCGACACAATCGCTCGCCGAAATCGACAAGCGTCCTTATCTCGAACGCCGCAATCGAGCTCAAAAGCAAATTGACCAAACTGACACCGAAATCGCACAGCTGGACCGAGAGAGACAGAACAACGACCGACTGCTTGCAAAAGCAAAGAAAGATCTTCGGACAATCGCCGAGCAGTACGCTCGAGTCAAGAAGAACAAAGACCGCGGCGCCGGTTCGGCCAGCGAAGTAACGAGAGCCCTGCTTGAAGTAAGGCAGTACGAGCAGACAATTCTCCAGCTGGAAAACGCGAGCACACTTATTCCGATTCGTCTGGAAGCGGCTAAAAAACGACAAGAGTCCCAAAAAGCCGATCTCAAACTGGCGATGCTGGATGTCGAGAACACCACCGTCCGTCCACCGTTTGACGGAACAGTCAGTGAAGTCATGGTGGAGAAAGGTCAGTACGTTCGAACCGGTGACCCGCTGCTCCGTCTGACCAATACGAAGCTGGTTGAGATACCACTTCCGCTGGCCCTAACCGACTTTCTGAAAATCGAACGACAGCTTAGAGACAACCAAAAGCCCGAAGTCGATTTAGCGCTGAACGAGACGGCTCCACCGCAGTGGCGAGGACGTGTGGTTCGAGCGTCTCCCGAAGCGGATGCAGGCACGCGGACCGCCATGGTGTTTGTTGAAGTCGAGAACGTCGAAGTAAGTGAAGCTGGCGAAAGCAGCGATACGAATCCGACGCCGTTGCGACCGGGAACTTTCCTCCACGCAAGAATTTCTGGCCCACTCTTGGCAAATACCATCGTGATTCCACGAGACGCGGTCATTAAGGGTGAGAGTGTCTTTGTCGCGATCAATGGAATCGCTGAACAACGCAAAGTCGAACTGGGGACCAGACTGCAATCGCTGGTCGTAGTCGAACAAGGCCTGAAATCCGGTGACCAGGTTCTTCTCACGAACTTAGACGTGGTTCAGGATGGAGCCAAACTGACCATCAGCGACCACGTCATGATTAACGACGAACTTGCAAAGAAGCGAACCGCCGCGGCAAGACTGCTTCCATCAGGAGACTAACTTGTCGCGCCCGGCTCGTTTTTACCTACCGTCACTCCATGACGGCCAAGTCACGCTGGACGGACCAGAAGCACATCACTTGCTGAAGGTTCGGAGACTCGGCGAGGGCGCGGTCGTTGAGCTGTTTGATGGTTCAGGCCAGTCAGCGGAAGCCACCATCGTTTCAACCACTCGCCGTGATGCAACACTCGAAGTTGGGACAATTGAAAGCGAACCAGCGGTGAATGAGCTGGTAACGCTGGCAATCGGTTTTCCGAAACCAGACAGAGCGCGATGGATGGTTGAGAAGCTCACTGAACTCGGAGTTGCGAAGATCATTCCCCTGAAGACCGAATTCAGTCAGTCTTCGGGGAAACCGATCAACACGACCAAACTAAATCAGTATGTCATTGACGCCTGCAAACAGTGTGGGCGCAATCGTCTCATGGCAATTGATGAACCGGTGAGCCTTGACGCTCTACTGGCCGATAAGGCAATCAACTTCTTACTCGCGGATGCTGAAGGCGAACACGCGACTGCAGTCGAACTTAACGAAAAGACAGTGGTTCTTATCGGCCCGGAAGCCGGCTTTTCAGCCTCCGAGCGTCAAAACGCGATCGAAGCGGGAGCGAACCCAGTCTCGTTTGCGGCGAACATCCTGCGAGTCGAAACAGCGGCTATTGCGGCGGCGCTGTTGCTGCGACCGGGTCAGGCCTAACTCCAACGGCGTCTCGAAATTCGCTTCCGCTGAAGAACGAACTCTGCGTCTGACGGCACGTATCGAGCAGCTCGCCCGCTGTGCAAAGGATGTCAATCAGGTCCTGATCGCCGGCAAGTTTGTCGCTGAGCTCCTTCGCTTTTGCCACAACACTCTCAACACCAGCGCTGACCGCAACTCGTTGCATCTTCTTCGTGAGAACATTCAGCCGTTTGAGATCACGATCATCCAAAGCTGCGACCAAGCCTTCAATCTGAAGCCCAATACTCAAGGCGGCTTCTTTGGAGACGCCAGATTCGACACCCGCCCGAGCTCGCCGCTGCATGAGCTTTCGAACGAACAGCTCAACCAGCTCCGGATCAAACTGTGTTCCAGCGCAGCGACGCAATTCTACAAACGCTTCTTCCTGCGATCGCCCAGCTCGGTAAACCCGATCAGACGTAATCGCATCGTAAGCATCCGCGATGGTCAGGATGCGAGCCCCCAAAGGAATATCCAACGCGATTGGCGCTTTGGGATCATTACTATCACCACTGTAGAAGAGGTGATGGTTCTCAACGATCGTCGAAAGTTCTTCCGACGCAAACGACGCACGGATGATTTCTGTTCCGATACGATCGTGCTTCTCCATGACTTCCCATTCCTCTGCAGTCAGTTTGTCTGGCTTCAACAGAATCGAGTCAGGAACACCGACCTTGCCGATGTCGTGAATCAAAGCTGCCATCTCGATGACGTAGCACCGACGACGTGGCACAAGGTCTTCAGCCAGCAGCACGCACAGGTCGGCGACACGACGACTATGTTCAGCAGTTGCCCGATCTCGGAAAGCCAATGCCGAAAGCAACGCCGTCACCGCGCGGTACGGAATGGCCACTTCTTCAGGATAGTAGTCATCCTCAAGCGGTGCCTCTTTCGGGGCCGCTTGTTCTTCGGAAAGCTCAGCGACATCAAGCTGGCTTAGTTGCGTGTAGCGTATCACCCTGTTTCGGCCCGTCTTCTTGGCCGCGTACAGAGACTGGTCTGCCTGGTCCAACATGCCTTGTATATCAGCTGCACCAGATTCGTGGTCGACAACACCAAAGCTCGCTGTGACGCGAAGCTCATCAAATTCAAGATCCCCCACTGCTTCACGCAGACGTTCTGCCGTTTGCACCGCAGCACCCAAGTCATTGTGCGGCATCAGAACACAAAACTCTTCCCCGCCATATCGACAAACGAGGTCGGTTTCACGCGACTCCTTCAATAGTGTCAAGCCGACACGCTGAAGAACTTCGTCGCCCATCGCATGACCATGGTTGTCGTTGACACTCTTGAAGTGGTCTACGTCCAACATGAGACAAGAAACTGGGTATTCATATCGGGTGGCCGCTCGCAGAACCTGTTCAGCTGACTCAAAGAACGCACGGCGATTCAGGCAGTTGGTAAGCGGATCACGGGTTGCCAGCCGTTCCAATTCACGATTCTGCCGATTCACCTGCTTCGCGCTCTTTCTCAGCTTGTCGAGCATCCGAGACATCTGAACGTTCTTGCGTTCCATCTCAGTGACGTCTTCAAAACTAGCCAGAACACCTCGACAGTTGCCTTTGTCGTCAGATATTGGAACGGAGTTTACCGAATAGGTTCGCCCCTTGTCCGCAAGCTCAAGGTCCATCAAGACGCCAGTTTCAGCCACGCCATCAGCCATCGAACGAGTCCACGGCTGCCCCTTGTCAGTATCGCGAGCCTGCCACGGAAGTTCGGAGACCTTCTTTCCGAGTAGTTCTGCACTCTCGACGCCAGCAGCTGATGCGAACGAGTTATTGGCAAGGACAATGCGTTCGTCCTTATCCAAAACCAAAAGTCCTTCAGCCAAGGTATTCAAAGCCTCGCTGACCCGTTTTGGAACAACCTTTGACGGGTTCAATGCTCTCAGGGCAAACCGGAGATAAACCATGTAGACGCAAAACGTCAGGAAGCCAATGCACCCGGTGACGAACAGCGGAGGAAATTGAGACAAGTACGGAAGCCGCGATTCAGCCAGCGGTCGAAAGGCAACCTCTACTTCACCCCACTGCCCAGCTTTCGTACCAAGCGGCACGCGAACACTAGTCAGTGTCGACTTTCCGTCGGGCCTTGGCTTCCAGGCATTTAGGTGGTCCCCAGAACTTGCCAATAAGTCTCCGTTGGACTTTCGAATGCCGATGGAAGCAATCCCACTACTGCGGGTCCTGATTGCTTCGAGGATCTTTTCGACCGTCACCACATCAGACTGCGTTGCCTGCCCTGCAAACGACACCGCGATCGCTTCTGAAAGTTCAGTCCGAGAGCGCAACGTCATCGACCGGGCATCCGGGAAGATGCCCAACAGGTTGCCGAACAACAACAAACTGACCATCAGGCCAGTCAGGCTGAACGCAAGGCGTGTTGTTGGTGAGATCTTTTTCATCGGGATGTCAGCTGGGTTGATTCCCCATAGCCTCGATGTAGCAATCAGTTTTTCGATTCGATTCACAACAGCTCGCGACGTTGACAAAACGCCACACGTTAAACCTAGGTCACGTAAGCCGTCAGGTACTCGTGTTTTGCCTATCTGTCGCCGGCGTGCCTGAGAATCTCGGAAAGGTCCGAATAACCGGAAAAAACAAACCTGTGCGGCAGTGCCAGAGGCCCCTCCCGGCTTCCCAAAGTCGAGAATAGGAACGCGCAAAACACCGTACCTTGTGGGGTGAAATGCGAGCCGTTACGCTTCTTTGCTTGTCAAAAACAGGCTCCAGACGCTGTCCGGGGCTCGCGAACCGAATGGAACGGTGCCGCATGCCGGACCCCAATTCCGAGCACAACCGAATCGTCATTACCGGAGTCGGCGTTGCTGCCCCAAACGGCAACAACCTCGCCGAGTTCCGTGCTGCCTTGCTGGAAGGTCGGTCAGGCGTTCGGGCCTATGAGACCCGCTACATGCCGCCCACCCTGGCGGGCGTCTGCGAGTTCGACACACGCCGATATCAAAACCGCAAAGACCTGCGCCGCGGAACCCGCGCTGGTTCGATCGCCGTTTACTGTGCCAACGAAGCGGTTAAAGATTCGGGACTCGATTGGGAGACCACAGATCGCAGTCGCGTTGGCGTGTACTTAGGCATAACGGAACACGGCAACGTCGAAACAGAAAACGAGATCTACGAGATCTCGCAGTTTGACTACGACACGAAGGTTTGGTCTCACCACCACAACCCGCGGACAGTTGCCAACAACCCGGCCGGCGAAGTGACGCTCAACATGGGCATCACTGGCCCGCACCTAACCGTGGGCGCAGCTTGTGCCGCTGGAAACGCAGGCTTAATCCAGGCCGCCCAGATGCTTCGACTAAACGAAGTCGACATGGCAGTTGCTGGCGGAGTCTCAGAGAGCATCCATACCTTTGGAATCTTCGCGAGCTTCCAAAGCCAAGGCGCGTTGGCCGCTCATGACGATCCGACGAAGGCCTGCCGCCCGTTCGACGTGAACCGGAATGGAATTGTCGTCGCCGAAGGCGGTGGAATTTGCACCGTGGAACGCCTGTCCGACGCAAAGGCTCGCGGCGCGAAGATCTACGGTGAGATTGTCGGCTACGCGATGAACTCAGACGCCACCGACTTTGTGCTGCCGAACAGAACAAGGCAGGCTGAATGTATCGCAATGGCACTGGATCGAGCCGGACTGAAGGCATCAGACATCGACATCGTTTCCAGCCATGCAACAGCCACCGAGCAAGGCGACATCGAAGAGGCTTCAGCTCTGAAGGTTGCGTTCGGAGACAGTCCCAAAACAGCGATCAATAACACCAAGAGTTTCATAGGTCACTGCATGGGAGCAGCCGGGTCGCTGGAATTACTGGGGAATCTCCCGTCGTTTGACGATGGAATGGTTCACGCTACAATCAATTTAGATTATCCGGACGAGCGCTGTGCCCTTCCCAACATCGTTGCTAACGAGCCACGAGACCTCGGGAAGGTCGATTGCATTTTGAACAATTCGTTCGGGATGTTGGGCATTAACTCGGTGGTGATCGTCAAACGATTCGAAGGCTAACGGGACACTACGTGACGATCGCGAGTGGCCAAGTGGAGTGAAGCTGAATGACTGGGCAACAAATTAGGAACGTCATTCTGGACATCCTTTCCAGAATTGCCCCCGACGAGGACTTGTCCGACCTGAACGATCAGGTCGCGTTCCGAGAACAAATGGAACTCGACAGCATGGACTTCCTCGACATTGTCATGGAATTGCGAAAGCTTTACCGCATCCAAATCCCTGAAGACGACTATGGAAATCTTGTGTCCATGGAGAGCACTGTCAGCTACCTGGAACCAAAGCTGAAGGACGTCGCAGTCGCCTAGCACCTTGCTTGTGCTCGCCGTGACGTGAGATAGCCGTGCGATACGACACCGTCATCATTGGCGCAGGATTATCTGGCCTTGCGGCTGGCATCAGACTTGCTTACTTCGATAAATCGGTCCTGATTCTTGAACGCCATACAACCATTGGCGGGTTGAATTCTTTTTACCGACTCCGAAATCGAAACTACGACGTTGGGCTGCACGCGGTTACCAACTATGCAGAGCCCGGAACAAAAACCGGGCCGCTAAGTAAACTGCTTCGCCAGCTACGCCTGCGTTGGGAAGACTTCGATCTTCGACCACAAAATGAATCGGCGGTTGTCTTTCCTGGGCACACCTTGCGATTCACCAACAACTTCGACTTCCTGCTGTCGCAAGTTGCCGACCTGTTCCCGAAACAGA
>JBGCDN010000862.1:0-10526 GCA_045105495.1 Planctomycetaceae bacterium | reverse complement strand
AGTCAAAAGTCACATGTCGCTGCTTTGCGACTGGGCGTTGACATTGCGGGTTCGCAACAACCCCCACCGCCAGCCATGCTGTTGGAGCACTTCGTAGCCGTACTGGCAAACTCCCCCAACAACAAACAATCCGGCACATGGGGCGAATGTAAGAATCGCCAGAACAATCCCGGCCCGCCGATCTCTACTCACATCGTGAACGACGAATAGGCCGCCAAGAAGCAAAACAAGATACGCAGCCAAAGTGATGTTGCCGCAGTACAGAGAAGCTTCTTCCGGCATGACATCAGCGAAAACCACAACGCTGGCACTGAGAACCAGCAAAATGCTCGTCCAGGCGACCAGTCGAAGGTGTAAGGCGATCCTGCCGAGGTTGTATTCACAGGCTTCTGCAGCCGCCGGTCCAATCGGTTCAGCCCTGGGCTCAGTTACACTGTATGGGCTTTGATCGCTCACACGTTTCGTTTGCCGTCGTCCGAAATCGGATTGATTGGTTCTCGGGCATAAGCTTCGACCTCAAGAAAGTTGTCCCGGTATGGGCGTTTCCCCTTGAGCCACTGCACGAGTGAACTCAGAACATAGGCCGGAAGGAACAGTGGGCCCCAGCGACCGTACTGTTCCACGTGCACCAATTCGTGAGCACGGGCGATGTTCAAGGATTCGGTGTCGGGACCAAGGATGACGTAGCCCAAAGTCATTCCCGCTTTGCGAATGATTCGCATAAACAAAGTGACAAAGCCGCCATGGAACTCCAACACAACGCCATGCCTTTGAACCCTACCGCCGGTTGCCAGTCCAACCCCGCCCATGACGAGACCGATAGACGTGTTCGGCAGGGCCCAGATGTACTGCAGGATGCTGACAATCAGACGCATGCTTGCCTCATGAGAACATCTGGCCGCGACCGGTTGCTTCGAACGCGTTCCGGTAGTGCTTCACTTCCGGCGCCTTGGAGTCTTCGGGCCAGACAATCCCCACGATATCAAACCGCGCGGAGCGATCTAGCAATCGGTGTTTCTTCAGATACGCCAAGGCCAGCTGCGTGAGCTTCTTCTGCTTCGCGTAGCCCACAGCTTCAACTGGCTCACCAAAGTAGGTCGACTTGCGAGTCTTGACCTCAACGAAAACGACCTGATTACCATCGAGGGCAATCAGGTCGATTTCACCAACCGGTGTCTTATGGTTCCGCGCGAGGATGCGGAATCCTTGTTTCTTCAGGTAGCGAGCAGCATGCCGCTCGCCCTTGTCACCGAGGAATTTTGAGAACAGAGTTCGCATCCGGCCTCGAAGTCGCGAGTAAATTCCGGATCTTTAGCAAGATCCACTACGACAACCTGAACCATCCCTTCAGCAACCGAGCTTGCGGCGAAGCGATATTCGGTAAACACCAAACCAACATCGCTGCCGCCCCCCGATGCAACGGGACGTTGCCTGCCTAGTCTTTTTTCTTTTCGCGGCGTTCGCGGAGGCGGGTTGCCTTACCGGTTCGTTCGCGAAGGTAGAACAACTTTGCTCGACGAACGCGGCCATGGCGGACCACTTCCAGCATCGCAATCTTTGGGGTGTGAACCGGGAACGTTCGTTCGACACCTTCGCCGGCGACGATTCGACGCACGGTAAACGTTTCACGCGTGCCGGCACCTCGACGGGCGATTACAACGCCGGTGAAGACCTGGACGCGTTCTTTGTTACCTTCAAGAATTCGAGTGTGAACGTTGACCGTGTCACCGATCTCGAACTTGAGCGGATCTTCGCGGAGGCTCGACGCTTCTGCGAGTTTGAGTAGTTCGTGCATTTCTCTTCTCCGTTGGGTCCGCAGTCCGGACCGAACACTTTCGGATGTCTTCAATGGTCCGTTGTGAGGACCCTACTGTCTATCTCAATAAGTCTTCGCGGCGTTCTTTCGTTCGCCGCAGACTTTGTTCTTCTCGCCACCGAGCGATTTCTTCGTGATTTCCACCCAGCAACACTTCCGGAACCGTCATGCCTTCAAATTCTCTCGGACGAGTGAACTGAGGGTGCTCCAAAAGTTTGCGTTCTGAAAACGAGTCGTATCGTGCGCTGGTTTCGTCTCCCAGTACTCCGGGAATCATCCTGATGACCGTGTCGATGACCAACATGGCAGGAACCTCGCCGCCGTTGCAGATGAAGTCACCTGCAGAGATTTCCATCGGCTTGAGTCCCTGCCTGATTCGATCATCAAATCCTTCGTATCTGCCGCAAAGCAGAAGTAGTCGTTTGTAAGTGGCCAGTTCGCTAACCAGATCCTGATCAAGCTTCCTGCCCTGTGGTGACAGCATCACAAGTTGTCCCGGTTCTTCTGCTTCGGCCTGAACGGCTTTTACGCAGTCGAACACGGGTTGGCACATAATCAACATGCCTGGGCCACCACCGTAAGGTTTGTCATCGACCTTGTGATGTTTGCCCTCTGCGTGGTCTCGAATATCCCATGTCTGCAGGTCAACAAGACCTTTATTGATGGCGAGATTCAGCAGGCTTTGCTGTCGGTAGCCGTCGAAGATGTTTGGGAACAGTGTGAGTACGTCGAACCGCATCGCTATCTCTCTATGCGGTTAGAACGCGATTACTCTTCTGTCTTCGCTTCTTCGGCGGGTGCATCCTCAGCTGGTGCTTCGGCTGCGTCTGTCTTTTCTTCTTCTGGTGGAGCCTCTGGTTCAGGCTGCTTTGGCTCCGTCAGTGGTGGTGGTGCCTGGGCTGTGCCGAACTTGTTGGTCTTCACCTTTTTGATCAGCGTTGCAACCTTGTCACTTGGTTTTGCGCCGACGGAAAGCCAGTAGTCTACGCGTTCCATGTTCAGTTCGACGCGTGCTGACTTGTCGTGAACCATTGGGTCGTAGTGACCAACTTCTTCGATCGCTTTGCCATCACGTGGCTTGCGACTGTCCATCACACAGATGCGGAAGAAGGGACGGTGCTTCCGACCCATTCGCTTCATTCGAATACGTACTGCCAAAGTTATTCTCCTCGTTGGGTGAGCGTCGCCCACCGCGCGTTTGTCTTTGATTCCATGGTGGGAAGCACTCCCACCCAACTGATTACTTTCGCTTGCGGTTACGCTTCCGCGCCTTCTTAGCCGCCGCGCGTTCCTTCTTCTTCTTTTCGCGAGCCTTGTCTTGATCAAGTGGACCGCGTTTGCTTCGCGACTTCTTCACATCAAGACTTGCACCGGGATCCAGTGCGCCGCTGTTGCTCATTTGCTGGACTGCTCGCATGCGTTCACGCATGCCCATTCCAGCCATATCCTGCATCATCTTCGCCATGCCACCGAAGTCTTTCAGCAGCTTGTTGACTTCAGATGGTTCAACACCGCTACCAGCAGCAATTCGATTGCGGCGGCTGCGGTCAATCTTGTCTGGGTTGGTTCGTTCGTCCAAAGTCATGGAATCGATGATGCCGCCGATGCGACGCATTTCTGCGTCCGGGTCGGCGTCAGAATCGGCCATGCTGTCGGCAATTTTGCCCATGCCGGGGATCATTTTCATGATCTCACCCATGCGGCCGAGCTTCTTGATTTGCGACATCTGCTTGCGGAAGTCGTCCAGCGTGAACTGGCCCTTCTGCATCTTCTCTTGCTGCTTCGCCATCTCGTCTTCATCGAACTCTTCCTGAGCTCGTTGAACGAGACCGACGATATCGCCCATCCCCAGAATTCGTCCCGCCATACGTTCTGGGTCGAATTCGTCCAGGCGATCCAACTGTTCGCCGATACCGACAAACTTAATTGGAACACCAGTAACCGCTTTAACGGAGAGTGCCGCTCCGCCACGTGTATCACCATCCAGCTTGGTTAAGACAACGCCGTCCAATTCCAAAGCTTCGTTGAACGCCTTGGCACTGTTGACCGCGTCCTGACCGGTCATCGCGTCGCAAACAAGCAATGCCTGGTCTGGAGCACACTTGTTGTCGATTTGCTGAAGCTCGGTCATCAAGTCGTTGTCGACGTGCAGACGACCGGCGGTGTCGAGAATCACGACACGCGCGTTGTGCTTCTTCGCCTCTTTGACGCCGTTCTGACAAACCTTGACGGGGTTACTCTTCGCTGGATCTTCGCTGTAAACGCGAACGCCAACTTGTTCGCCGATGACTTTCAGCTGTTCAATCGCCGCGGGTCTTTGCAGGTCGGCCGCGACAAGAACCGGTTCGAAGCCACGCGACTTCAGCATGCGGGCTAGCTTACCACAGGTCGTGGTTTTCCCACTTCCCTGCAAGCCGCACATCATCAGTACGGTCACGCCTTCGCGTTTCAGATGAAGCGACGTATCCGCTTCTCCACCCATCAAGTTGATGAGTTCCTGATGGACGATGCCAACAATTTGCTCGCTGGGACGCAGCGACTTCAGGACCTTCTCACCGACAGCTTGTTCGGTGACGGTCTTTACGAAATCGTTGGCGATATCGTACGCAACGTCGGCTTCAAGCAGAGCCGTCCGGATCTCTTTCATCGCATCACGGATATTACTTTCCGTGATGGCTCCCGATCGCCCGAGTGAAGAAAGGGCGGAGCCTAGAGATTCTGTAATGCCTTCAAACATAGGGCGAGAACCATTTACTCGGTTGAGCAGAGGGTAGTTGGCTTCGGCCAACCTCGCCGGGTTTCGCAAGGACCCAGCGAATGCGAATCGGAGAGTGTATCGGCAGGATGACCGCCCAACAAGCGCAGGAGTTGGGGATTTTCAGCGTGATGACGCCTCTCAGCGGTTTAGCCACCCGTACTTGGGGCTTCCAAGCCCCAAGCAGCGAAACGGTCTCGCAGTATCAACAGACTGACGAACAATGGCGAACGGCGATCGAAGCTTTGGTCACAAACCCGCATTGGACGACCTTGGAGCTCGGAGGCTCCAAGTACGAAAACTGTGTACAAACGCATCTGCAGCGAAGGCCGAACTGGCATAACACTTACAGTCCGCACTCTACCGGTCGTCCGGTTAGCACAATCTAGGTAGAGCTGGTGCTTTTTGGCTACATCGCCAAACCCATGACCTAGGTTTCGAGACAGCGTATTGGCATCCCCCTGACCACGCGCTGAACCCCTCGGAGCTGCGTAATGGACCCCAAACACCTCAACGAACTCGTTGAACTCGAAGATTCCTACTGGTGGCATGTCGCCAAACGAAACTTGGTCATGTCTCTCCTCGACAAGCACTTCGCGCCGCCGGGCCGAATTGTTGAAGGCGGAATCGGTTCTGGCCGGAACCTGATGGAATTCCAGGAAGCTGGCTACCACGTTACCGGCTACGACATCATGCAGGAATCTGTCGACCACGTACGCGAACGCGGTATCGACGACTGCCATGTACACGACCTTCACCAGCCGTGGCCGCTAGAACCAAATTCAACCCGCGCGGTTGTGCTGCTGGATGTTCTGGAACACCTCGCCGATCCTGTTGAGGTTCTCAAGAACGCATACGAAATTTTGGAACCGGGTGGCGGCGTCGTCGCCACGGTTCCGGCTTACCAATGGATGTTCGGCAAGTGGGACGAACAACTTGGCCACTACCGACGCTACGCAGCGAAGGAACTTCGCGAACACGCTGAGTCCGCTGGCTTCACGGTGACGTGGCAGAACCGCTGGAACAGTTTCACGTTCCCAGCCGCCGTCGCTGTGCGAACCTTCGACAAGGTGTTCCAACGCACATCAGAAACACCCGAATTCCCACGCGTCTCCAGCGCGGTGAACACGGCTTTGCTAACAGCAGCCGATTGCGAACGCTGGGTCATGAATAAATTTGGCGTGCCAGTCGGCTTGTCACTGGTTGGAGTGTTCACGAAATGATCGCCCCCAATCGCACTGCCCGCGGAACCGACAGTCTGATCTCCGTCGTACTGCCACAGTACAACGAAGGCGCGATCCTTGCGCGGTTGGTCGAATTGGTTGAAGCGGCCTTGGTTCAATGCACTGACCGCTACGAAATCATCTTCGTTAACGATGGTTCGACAGACGGATCTGGTGATCTGCTGGACGACATTGCTAACGAGAATGGGAACGTGAAGGTTCTTCACTTCTCTCGCAACTTCGGGCACCAGGCGGCCGTGCAGGCTGGATTGGAATACGCTCGCGGCGACGCTGTTATCGTGATGGACTCTGACCTGCAGGACGATCCAAAGGCCATCATCGACTTCGTTGCCGAATGGCGTAGCGGTGCCGATGTTGTTTATGCAGAACGAACCAAACGCAAAGAATCACTACCGAAGCGACTGCTGTTCTACAGCTTCTACCGGTTCCTCAACGCGATCTCAGACACGCCGATTCCGAACGACGCCGGCAACTTCGGCCTCATGGATCGACGAGCTGTCGATTCAATCGTCTCGCTGCAAGACACCGATCGATACTTCCCCGGCCTCAGACGCTGGGTTGGCTTCAAACAAGTCGGCGTGATTGTCGAACGCCTGGAACGACACGACGACAATCCGCGCGTGTCATTCACAGGATTGTTCCGACTCGCCAAGTCCGCGATCTTCTCGTTCTCTCGATTCCCACTCACGATGTTTTACGGCATCGCTGGCTTGTCGGCTGCCGTCTTCGCCGTCTTCCTGGGCTTCTGCCTCTACCACAAGGTGGTGACTGGCTTGGCGATTCCAGGTTGGACGTCGGTCATCATGACGGCATCGTTCTTCGGTTCGCTAAACGCCCTCGGGATCGGAATCCTCGGTGAGTACGTCGTTCGCATTTACGATCAGGTTCGAGCTCGGCCCGGCTACATTGTCCAACGAGCATCCGGCGATGGCATGGTAAATCACCAAGGCCGGGAAATGCTGAACTGGTTGGCGAAGAACCAAATCACAGCCGAAGAAGCATCGCCCGCACCAAACGTCGCGAGATAAGAGTGCTGTCAAAAACCGATCTACTTGGGTTCTTCTAACGAACTCAAATCCGGGAAGCACCTCAGAAATCGGATGGCATTCTCAAGCGACTTTGAATCCAGCTTCGAGGAACCCGGCAGCTGTTTTAGTCGATTCTGAGTTGCGCGAACTTCAGCTGGGTCATTGCGAGCTGAATACAGTCGGACGAGCATCGTATCGAGAACGACCGCAACTGGATCTGTAGGGTCTTCAGCCCGAAGTTCCTCTACATGTTCACAGAGCTTGCTTAACGCTTCTGGCTGGACTTGCTTCAAGAACTCTGGAGCGAACAACGGCAACAGACTCAATTGCGTCTGAAACAAAAGTGGGCGTTCCATTTCCATCTGGCTTAGCTTAATCGATTGATCACCGAAGAGTCTGAAAGCTTGCGGAAGCAGAGCCTCGGTGACGAGCCTGATGTAATCGTCGTGGCGACTTTGAAGAAGCAAGGTCTGACTGAGAACAATCGACTGCATCAGCTTATCGGCGTCCGCCCCGTCTTTGACTGCGACCATTTTTCGAATACGAGCTTCGCACAGTTCGACCGCATCGACACTGACATACGCCTCAAGCAGCAACGCGTATTTCGACACAACCGCAACCGTTGGCAGTTGTTGCCGCCGCGCCTTGAGCCCCTCGTCGTCGAAGTCTTTTATTGCCTCATCCAACGCCTTGTTCGTCGCCGCATCAAACTCTGACATTGCCTGATCCGCTGCCTCAGTCTGGCCGAGCGTCTCATTAGAAATCGCTCGATAGACATGGGCTGCGAGCAGATGTTCCTGATTGGAACTATTCATCTCTGGCAAGTCGGGCAGAGCCTCGTCGTACCAGCGAAGTGACTCTTTTGCATTACCCTTAAGAAGGTGATAGTGGCCAATCTGCAGCTTCTCAATCGCTGAAACCGGCATCCAATGAATCTCGCCAGTCTCGATATCCACTGTCACTGCCGGGTCTCCGTTCCGCACACCACCACCGCCGGCCATATTCATCCATGTTCGGTGTGAGGGTGTGAACGTTGCCCAGAATGACAGAGACTTCCCATCCTCCGACCAGTTCGGGAAAGTAATTCGCGTTCCGGAAAAGACTTCGCGGTCACGCGTTTCATCTGAGACAACCAACGTTTCGCGGCCAGGGTATGTTGGTGTCAGGACGAACGCCCAATCGTTTCTCGGCCGCAATTCTCTCGTCGGAACGATCATCGCCCGGTCGCTGCCACTGTTGTTCCACCCGGCGAAGCTGTGAACACTCCGGTCAGTCAGGCGGGTAAGTTTGCCACCTTCAACGGGTAGAGAACTAAGTGCGGGCCTCTGGCTTACGCTATGAAGCAAGCCGACCGACTGAGAGTCGTGAGCCCACTTCACTTCGTAGACTGGCTCAGTCGATTCATATCGTCTGTCAACTTGCTTTTCTTGCAGAGAAGCGATGTGCACTTCGTACTTGTGAGTCGCCGGCTGCTTTGAAGTCCCGCCGGATTCTGAGTGGGTAACAAACGCCAATTGCCGGCTATCGTTGGACCATACCGGCATCAGTCCTCGCAGTCGTTCGAGAGGCGAATCACTGGTCGCGATGGCATTGAACATCGATGCAATACTGTTGCTCGAAAGCTGAAGCCGTTGAGGGCCTCGCGCGTCCGTGACTCGCCACCAGTCTGTTCCGTTCGAACCAATCCAAACTCCGGTTCGTTTAGAATCTTCAGCACAGATTACGAAGTCAGAACTACCTGGCACGAAGTCGAAGATAAGCCAGTCGGCGGCATGCGGATAAGCTTTCTTCTCTGCTTTCGACAGCAGATTCAGCTGCTTTAACTCATGTTGCTGACTACTGTTTGCTGCGATGAACGCGATGCCAGACCCATCTGGCAACCACTTGGCCACGAGGTCTGCCGCGATGTAGCCAACATGACGAACGCTCGATGAAAACAGCTTCTGCGGCTTGGCTTGCTCATCGCCCGGTTCGTAGAGGTAGAGGTCGTACTGTACGTCTCCATTGCGGCCAAATACGCGACCGTCCGGTGCGTCATTCCAATTCTGGCTGCCTTGCCCTTGGTTTTCATCGAACCGTTTCGCGACAGCAAAGAGTACCCGCTTTTTGTCCGGCGACCAACGAGGCGAGCTTGTCGCAAGCACGTCGTCATCTGCTTCGAAGATACGACGAGATTCACCATCTATATCGATGAAGACGCCATCAGGACCATGCTGGAAGGACGTAGAACCAGTCGAACCGAACTGAATGGTCCGGTCTTCAACAACCGCGTCCCCCGAACATCCCGAGAGCACGAGCGCTACCGAAGCACACACCACACCGCGCAAAAGAATCGCCCGCATCACTCGCTCCCGTCAGACTAGGACGTTGACGAAACTAAGAGCGACAGCAGGCGATCGTTATTCCACGAAACTGCCACAGAAGTCAACTACCGTCCGATCCAGCTGCCCTGCGCGATCAGGTCGTACGCGCGGCCCGTTTGGCACAAAGTTTCAACCGGAGAATCGAATCCAGCCAGCTCACAAACGCCCTCGCGGCGAAGAACTTCCCAAAACCCACCATCCCAACCCCGCTGCCCCGCACCCCGATGGAACTGGAAGTTCCCCCTAGACGTTGAAGAGGAAGTGGCAGATGTCGCCGTCTTGCATGACGTATTCTTTGCCTTCGACTCGAAGCTTGCCTGCGCCGCGGATGTCTTTTTCTGATTTGTATTCTTCGAGATCCGCCAACGCGTAGACTTCGCAGCGAATGAACCCACGCTCGAAGTCAGTATGGATAACACCAGCCGCTTGTGGAGCCGTCGCGCCGATTGGGATAGTCCAAGCGCGGACTTCTTTTTCGCCGGCGGTGAAGTAGCTGTGTAGTCCAAGCGTTCGGTAAGCAGCCCGCGCGAGCGGCGCGAGTGCTGGTTCAGTTAGCCCGACCGATTCCAACATCTCATCGCGGTCTTCTTCGTCTAGTTCTGCGAGCTCCGCTTCCAGCTTAGCGCAAACACAAACGACTTGAGCTCCCGCAGCTTCGGCGTGTGCTTTTACTTTGGCGACAAGTTCGCCTTTGCCTTCAAGGTCGTCTTCATCGACGTTAGCGACGAACAAGATTGGCTTGGCTGTCATGAGTCCATAGCCACGTACGATTTTGCTTTCGTCTTCGTCCAGGTCCAGAGTTCGCAACGGCTGGTCAGCTTCAATGTGAGCCAAACACTTCTCAATTGTCGCGACGCGAAGCTTGCCTTCTTTGTCACCACTCCGCGCGGTCCGTTCGGCTTTTGGTTTTGCGTTGGCCAGCGACTCCATGTCGGCCAACATGAGTTCCATCTCGACGACTTCGATGTCAGACAGCGGATCAACACTATCGCTCACGTGAACAACGTCCGGGTCTTCGAAGCATCTCACGACCTGTAGAATCGCATCGACTTCGCGAATGTGGCTGAGGAACTTGTTACCAAGGCCTTCACCCTTGCTGGCACCTTCAACGATGCCCGCAATGTCTACCAGTTTGAGAATTGCCGGAATGACCTTCCGTGGCGGGATGTACGTGGTGATCGTATCGAGCCGCGGGTCAGGCACGCTGACGATACCTTCGTTCGGTTCAATCGTGCAGAACGGGTAGTTCGCACTTTGAGCTCCCGTGGAACAGGTAAGTGCGTTGAAAAGGGTGCTCTTGCCGACGTTAGGCAGTCCTAC
>JBGCDN010000861.1:0-9218 GCA_045105495.1 Planctomycetaceae bacterium | reverse complement strand
GATCTGGTTTGCATCGTCGTACGTGGTTGTTGTGAGGACACCGTCTTCGTTGAGGACTTCACGGTTACCGACGGAATCGTACGTGAAGGTGTGAGCGTAGGAGTGAGTCCCTGAACGGTGTTCGGCGGTCAGCTGATAGCTGTCGTCGTAGGTCCATGTGACTCGGTCGCCCGTGTCCTCCAGCACGCTGGTGCGGTTGCCTGCATCGTCGTACTGATAGTCGAAAGTGCAGATCGCTGAGTTGTCACTCTTGAGGTTGTGCAGCTTCGTCAGGTTGCTGGCATCGTCATACGTGTAAGACGCACGTGTGCCGTTGTCGAGCTGCTTGACGGTTCGTCTTCCGGCATCGTCATAGGCAAAGGTGGTACGTTCGTCGAACGGGTTGTGGACCAGCGTGATCTGGGCGTTGGCGTCGTACGCGTAGGTAAAGACACCGCTGTCCGGAGCATCCATGGTCGCTCGGTTGCCCAGAGCGTCGTAGGTGTAGGTGATGGTCTTGTCGTTCGGATTGTTGACGACGTGTGTTTGACCGAGTGCATCGTAGCTGCTCGTGTAGCGACCAGTGGCATCGTGCATCAGCGTCTGCTGACCGTTGGCATTGTGTGTGAAGGTCACGCGGGAGCCATCAGGATACTCTCGACCGACAAGCTGGCCTCGATCGGAGTATGCGTAGTCCGTCTGATGTCCACGAGCGTCGATTCGCCATGTCTGACGACCGTCCGCATCGTAGCCGTAGCTGGTTCTGCGGTTCAGGGGATCAATCAAAGCCGTTTGCTGACCGTTCGCGTCGTAGGTAAAGCTGTGACGGTTGCCACGTGCATCCACCAGAGCCTCAGACTGCCCGAGGGCATTGTACACCGTGGTCGTGATGTGACCCAGAGCGTTCATCTCACCGACGGTTCGCCCCGCCGCATCGTAGATGGACGTTGTGGTCTTGCCATTGGCATCGATGGACGTCACGGTTTGGCCTGTGAGGTTGTAAACCATCGTTGATCGCTGACCAAGCGGATTAATGGTCGCGACGGTTTGCCCTGCGTCATCGAAGACACTCGTGTAGCGATTGCCCAACGGATCGATACTGGCGATTGCCTGACCCGCCGAGTCGTACACGGTGGTCGTACGGAATCCGAGAGCATTGATACTGGCCACTGTCTGACCAACAGAGTTGTAGACCATCGACGTGCGGTTGCCTTTGGCATCGATGGTAGCCACGTTGCGACCATGCGCATCGTAAACCGGAGTCGTGCGGTTACCTGCCGCATCAATGGTTGCTTCCACGCTGCCACTGAGTGTGTAAATCGTAGTCGAAATATTCCCCAGCGGATCGATGCTGGCGATACTCTGACCGTTGGCATCGTAGACAGTGGTCGAGACGTTACCTTCCGCATCAATGCTGGCGATCGACTGACCAGCCGCGTCGTACACGGTGGTACTGCGGAATCCGAGCGGTGTGATGCTGGCGACACTACGACCTGCAGCGTCGAACACATTCGTGTGACGATTGCCCAGCGGATCGATACTGGCCACCGGACGGTCAAAGCTGTCGTAGACCTGTGTTGATCGAGCACCCAGTGGGTTCACACTCGCGATCGTCTGACCGTGGCTGTTGTAGACGGTTGTGGACCGATGACCGTAAGGGTCGATGCTGGCGACTTGAAGTCCGGTGGTTGCATCGAAGACCGTTGTACTGCGGGCTCCATTGGGAGCGATGCGGGCGACTGCTCGACCGGCTGTATCGAAGAGTGTCGTGCTGCGAATACCGGCTGGTGAAATACTGGCGACTGGCTGACGATCGGTGTTGTAAACCGTGGTTGATCGCAGACCGCTTGGGCTGATGGTCGCGACACGATTTCCAGCATCGTTGTAAACGAAACTGGTGCGTGCTCCCTTGGCATCGACCGTGGCCGAGATACGACCGTTGTCGAAGACATTGGTCGTTCGATAGCCCAGTGGATTGATGGTTGCTGTCGGCGTACTGCACGAATCGGTCGTGTAAACCAGAGTGTTGCGGTTCCCGAGTGCATCCACCGTTGCCAGCGTACGGTTGATGTCGTCGTAGACAGTGCTGCTCGCATTCCCCAGCGGTGTGGTCACACTATCTCGCTGACCGTTGCTGTAGGTGTAGCTGGTGCGGTTCCCGAATGCGTCAATCGTCGCATCGACCGTCATACCGGTTCCGTACACGCGAGTCACTCGACCGCCTGTTGGCAGGATCGTCGCTTCCGGACGATCGTTGCTGTCGTACAGTGTGGTGTGTCGGACGCCCGTTGGTTGAATCGTCTCTGTGACGTTGCCAATGGAATCACGTACATAGGTTGTCCGATGCCCGTGTGGATCGACGACCGCTTCGACGCGACCATCGCTGTCGTAGTTGTAAGCTGTGGTTCCGAGAGGAGTCTCGACCGATTCCAGCAGGCGGTGTCCGGCAAACATCCCCTGTGTCATGGTTGTGGCGACACTGGCCGGGCTGGTCATGCCCATCAGCTTGCCGTATTGCCAGTCGTAATTTGTGGCCACGCCTTCTGGGCTGACAACCGTCTTCACGTTGCGACGGTAAGTATGGAGTAGCGTCCATTCTCCACCGTCGAAGCCGGTGACTTTCGTCGTGGTCCAGTCCACGTAGTCGAATGTCATCACCTCACCCTGTGGGTTGGTGATGGTTTCGATCCAATCGTCCACCGTGTAGGTAAACTGATAGTCGCTTCCATCGGGAAGCACCATCTTGTCAACGAGGCGTTGATTGTCGAGATAGCCGGTTTTGTAGTGCAGCTCTGTCTCGCAAAGTTCCGGGTTCGTGACTTTGACGACACCACCTGTTGTCGTGAACTGTGTTTGACGCCCGTGAATATCTTCGATGTAGTCGAGATTTCCGGATGTGTTGAAGGCGACTGTGGTTCGTTGATTGTTGGGGTTCTCAAGAGCAACGCCATCAAAGCTACTACCGCCACCGACGCTGCCTGGTCCACCGCCCGGTCCGCCACCGGGACCGCCGCCCGTGCCGCCACCCCCGGAACTGAAGTCACGAATAATGGTCCAGCGTTTTCCGTCCGGATTCACAATATGACTGAGGAGGAACGAAGTCCCTTCGTAGTGGTACTTGCGGCCCGAGGGTTCTGTTTCGACATAACCGCCAGTTACGGCTTTCAGCGTGTTGGGGTTCATCCCCAGTGAAACGAAGTCACCGTTTTCGTCTTTGCACGCGTACCGACGCTTTGAGCCATCGCAGCCATGGACATCAACATTATCGCTACTGGAGGCAACAGGGACGGCTTTCTGGGTCCAGAAGGCACTGGTACCTGCACCAAACTCACTGCCACCGGGATAGTAATCACTGGAGTTGTAGGTGATAGAAGGACTGGCCCCATCTGCTCCGGCACCAGGTGTTGTGAGTTCGATAGACAGATTTCCAAGAGCCGGGTTGAAGCACATTTGACCGCACTGCCCGGCACCACCTGTTTCGGCTCCTCTCAGTGAAAGATCCGGCACGGGAATCGCCGCGGAGCTACCACAGCCGCACTTGGTGCAGTTACCGTCGTAGTTACCCGGTCCGGTGGGAGCAATTGATGGCTGGCCGGTAGGCACCTCAACACAGGGGCTTAAGTTCCAGCAGGCACCAGCCGCTTCGTCTTCAACGTCGTTCGCTGGTGGATCGATGATCTCAATGTAGATTTCAGGGTCGAAAACACAATCATCAGCATGAAGTGGGTCTTCCCAGACAAGCGTGAGCTTGAACTTCCCCGGGCCGGGATCTGGTGGATTGTTGCTGCTTAAACAATCGCAGTAGGTTGGGCCTTCCCAGCGACCCACCTCGTCACCGTTCTTAAGCAGGCTGAGAACTGCGAGGCCCTGATTGACAAACATGTTCCAGCCGTAGACGGCGTGGCAAATGGTGGGGCCGGTTACAAAATAGCTGCAATCTTCGCCACGAGTCGTAAACCAAATGCCATTGAGACCGTCACATTCGTCGCATCGAGTCCCGTCAGCGAATAATGTCGTCGTGAATTTGAAGTACAACGCGTTCCCGTGCGGACACTGTGTTGGACAGTCACAGGGTGAATAGTGTTCTGGCATCTGAAAGTCTTTCAGTACGATTTGAAGTGTGTGTCTAACCGGGAATTCCCCGACAAACTCCAAATCACCAAACTCCAAAACATAAACACTGACTTTCCCTAGATCCTGAAGCACCAAACGATCTTCTCCGCTTCGGGCAAGACCGTTCGGGTCGTGTGGCCATATTCTCATTCTGCTGGCGGCTCGATCACCTTGGTACTTCTATGCGATTTCTGAGGGGGAGGTGGTGCTACGCCTGAATCTTGGTTAGTCACGTAGAACGCGATCCAAACAACAGCAGAGATTAGTGCCAACATGACTGCGGCAAGCACCGACGCCACAAGGTAAATCGCAGTGTTGCTATTTTGAGTCTTGTCTCGTCCGGATTTGTCCTGACCGACAGAGTCGCCAATGTGGACACTCGGGCTATGTGGCTTGTCTTCCATTCTGGTCACTCGCTTCTGAAGCTGGGCCATTGCCGACCGCAGTTGTTTCTGAACCCGCTGCAGTTCATCCGTAGTCACGACTTCGGGTTGGGCCTGGACAATGAAGCAAACCAGTTGGTCTGCCGCATGTCTTGGAAATCGCCAGACACCTAGCTGAATTGGGATGATCTTCCCAAACTTGTGCCGGTAACGTTTGGCAATGGAATACTGTTCGGATCGGCCTGCAATGACGTCTTCAACTGATGCGAGATCGCCACCCACATCCTCATCGATCGTGATCTTCATCCATGTCATTTTCCGCAATTCGCTGATGGAGTATCCAACCAGTTTTTCGAATGCAGGATTCACCCAAACGAAGTATGAGTCGAGGCCGACGCAGGCAAGCGGGTGAGAAATCGCTTCGCAGGCCTCACGCCACCAATCTGCCGGAACGCTTTCTTGTGCCATAGCCTACTCACCGAAGATCCTCTCAATTGTTTCGTTGGCTGACTTGAGACTGTTCATGATCTCGCGGAGTTCCGCTTCTTCTGCGCCTTCATCAAAACCTCTAATCGTTTCACTGATGTCGAGAACAGCTTCACGCTCTTTCTCGCTTAGCAGTTGATCGCCGAGCTTATTTAGAGAAAGCGATGTTCTTACGCTGACTACGGCGGTAATGGCGTGCCAACATGCGAACACGAAGTAGTTTGGCCACACGAAAACCAAGACACCGTCAAGCAGGTGACCACGCCCGCAGGATCTTATGAAAGTGACGAACTGGCGACTCTGATCGTCATCGCTGAAGAGACGCTTCTGATTCTTCTCTAATCTGGCCAGCACAAACGGAATGTGTTCGTAGCTAAGCCAGATCACAGCGTTGGCGATCACATAGATTGCGATCAACCACCATGGAAACCATCCACAGTGCCAGCGGGGAACCCACCACGTGGCCCTTACACCTTCGAGCAATTCGCTCATTCCTTCACCCCGTTTCTATGTCAGGTCACACCTCTTCAATAACGGTGAGCATGGCAGGCGACACAGAATTCAAAGGCAATTTGGCCAACGCTGTGGAAAGAAAACTCAGCTTTGCATGAGCCGCGGCCGGGCGATGACCAATGGTCGTGAATCTACTTCGGAACACTCCACACCCGAGTTGAGCCATCTTTGCTTGACGACACTACGAAGCGACCGCTGGGCAGGAAGCGGACTTGGGTGATCGCGTCGGTGTGCTGGTTGAAAACGTGAAGCGGGGCGGTTTCGTTTGTGCTCCAGACAATGACGCGGCCATTTGCATCGCCACTGACAAACAGGGTGCCTGATGGAGAGAAGTCTGCACTTGTTACTGTGTTGTCATGCGACGAGTAGGTTCGGATTTCCTTCCAGTTATCCTGAAGCTTCCAGCCCGTCCACAGCTTTAAACTCTTATCTTCGCTTCCAGTCAGAACCTGCGAACTGTCCGGTGAAAAGCAAACCGTTCGAACGCCTGCCTCGTGTACTTTCATACGACTGACCGGTCCCGGGTAGACCGTCCAGATAAACACAAAGCCGTCGCCTCCGGCGGTAATTGCCAATCGACTGTCGGGAGAAAACGCCACGTCCCAGCAGGCCGTTGATTTGTCATGGCATTGGAGGAAGTGGGTGTCATTCGGTTTATCGAACGACCGCAGTTCGACCAACCCGGCTCCATAGCTACTCAGGGCGTACCTCCCGTCAGCGGATGCAGCAATCGATCGCATGGCAATCTCACGTCCAAGCAGCTTGTGCTGCAGTTCGCCCGTTTGGCGGTTCCAAACCAGGAAATTCCGTTCGTCAGGTTCGGCTGGGCCAAGCCCGGTGTAGACCTGTGATCCGTCTGCTGAAAAGGAGACTGTCTCGAAGCTCGAGCCTGGCAACGCCAGTTGTTGAGCGACCTTGAGGGTTCGCAGATCATATATTTTCGCAGACTGGTCGATGCCTGCTGTTGCCAGGTACTTCCCATCTCGAGACACGGCAACATCCTGAACCGAACCATCGTGGTCCGCGAATGTATGCACCAGACCAGCCTCCTCGAAGTTCACATGTTCCGCAGATAGCTCAGGTTCGATGGGTCCAGCGGAGATGTTCCCGGGATTACTCTCGCCAATCTCAGCAAGCGACATCAGAGGACCGTCCGACGTTTCCAACAACGAGTGGATCGCTTCAATCGAAACGGCAAAGTTCAGGTTCTGACCACTGGATAGAGTCCAGGTATTTACACCGATCACCTCGCCTCGCATATTCAACAGCGGTCCGCCACTATTGCCCGATGAGATCGGCGCCGTTGTCTGGATCCATGTCGTCTTCGCATCAGCACCGTCTCCGATGCGAGGTGCAATCTGAGAGATTTCCGATCGAGTTCGAACCCCGCTTACCGACCCTTCAGTGACACTGAAGTCGAGACCCTTTGGAGATCCAAGGGCGAGTACCGCGTCGCCCTTTCTTGGCGGGCTCTTCGCCAACGGCAGTGGCAGAAGTTCAGATTCGATGGGTTCGATTCGAACCAGCACAACATCCGAATCCGCGTTCACGGCAACGACACCAGTGATTTCGGCAGTCTCACCGCTACGGAAAACAACGTCGGCCTGTGAAGCCTGGCGAACCACATGGTAGTTTGTCACAACCAATCCAGACTCGTCGACGACGAATCCGCTGCCGTGACCGCCGCCACTATCGCCGCGATAGTTTATCCGAACGACAGAAGCCTCTGCTTGTTCAATCAGGTCAGCTCGGGAAACTGTGACGGCAGGGTTCGCATCGTCGGTGCCGACCCACTTAACTACGAAAAAAACCATGACGAAAACAAGAATGGCAGCCAGACCGACGAACCACCCGTTCCAGGTATGGCGCATTGGCACTGAACTTGCCTCCGGCTTTGTTCCCTCCTGGTCAATGACACTCGAGTCAATCAACTGCGTCTTATCGAGCGAAGAATCGGAAGCAGCCTGAGGCAATGGCACAGTCATCGGCAGTGTGACGCTTGTGTCGGCGAGCGGATTAAGTGCGGCCAGAACTTCGTCCATTGACTGATACCGATTCGCCGCACCGGGCTCCATCATCTTGCGGAATACCGTCTCCAGTTCATCCGGCACATCCGAGCGAGACATTAGAGATGGGATGTTGCCACTGCGGTGAGCAAGCAGTTTCTTTACCAGCGTGTCGCCAGCGTATGGAGGGTTGGCCATCAACAAGTAGTGCAGCGTACAGCCCAAACTGTAAATGTCAGATCGCCTGTCGGCTGCTCGCGAATCCTCAGCCTGCTCGGGGCTCATGTAATCGACAGTCCCCATGACCTGTCCATGCTCTGTAAGAGCGGTGTGATCCGCACCTTCCTTTCGATCCAATGTTTCGCTGATTCGCGCTAGTCCAAGATCAAGGACCTGCACCACTCCGTCATCGGAAAGCAGAAGGTTAGCTGGCTTGATATCGCGATGAATCACTCCGTGCTCGTGGGCATACCGCAACCCTTCAGCGGCTTGCATCACACAGTTGACAGCTTCTCCAACGTCCAAAACACCGTTCGCCTGAACCAATGCTGCCAGATCTGCGCCTTGGACAAACTCCATAATCAGGCGACGGGATTGAACAAGTACAGCAGCATTAGCATGCAATACTGATCCATGTGCAGCTTGCGGTTCTTAGCTTTATCTCGCTCGCAGCCTACGGTATGAAGCTCTTCGAGCAAGCCTCTCAGCTGAGCGAAGTACTTCAGCCCGGTGATATCGGAATCGCGAATCTCTTTGCGTTTGGCACGAGGCATACCGAGTCTCCTCTCGGTCATTGCCCCGTCATGTGTGCAGATTGACCAATCTACATTGCAAACCTGACCAACAAGACGCCAGCCAAACCCATGTTTGCCGTACACTCACTAATAGTGCATCCGGCGTGCCGAACACTATTGGCTGCGTCCCCTTTATCTGCCTGCGTCCCCTTTATCTGGCTGGGTGTCTGTTTGTTCTCCTCTGCCGGGCCACCGGCTTCCAAGGTCCATTTACATGACGTAGCTCGTTGAGAAGCGAACTTTTACCCTGCCAGTCTGAAGGTCCAAGACGTGTATCGTGAGTGCCTCGTCGTGCGCCGCGAAAACATGGCAAACCTTCTTCCCAACAAGAATCTGCGAAAACGTGCCCGAATACCCGGGCCCATACCCACCTGGAGCAAGGCCACTGTCGACGGGGGTGGACCACAAGAGCTCTTGGCGTCTATAGCAGTAGACAGTACCTGGGCCCGTGAGTTCTTCTCCGATAGGAAACGCTACCAATGTATAGTCGCCGGAAAGGCCAGCAGTTACGAATGGTGTAGCGCCCGGGTCCTGAATTCGGGCACGCGTGCTTGGCTCGATGGATGCCAAGTTGATGCTCTGAGATTGCGCACCACTTGTAATTGAAAGAGCTGTATCGGATAGAGTGATATCGGAAATCCCTGAGCACATAAACTTGCCCAGCTGAACCCACTGTTTGTTATCTACCGCCAAGAAATTCACACCACTCGGGCCTACATGACCTTTCCTTAAATAATTCTCCCACCACTCTGGTGTGTTGAAGTTCAGGCGGCCCTCTAAGAATCCCAAGAATCGCGTCGCGTTGTCTCGACTGATCGGCATTCCCGACTTTGAAGTGCGGAGGGTGACCTTAAACGCGGCGAGCAGGCTCGTACTTGGATCTTGGGAAAAGCGGTCACGTTGGCCGAGATTCCGGCAGTATCGGCGAACTTGTTCAAATGCTC
>JBGCDN010000860.1:0-7175 GCA_045105495.1 Planctomycetaceae bacterium | reverse complement strand
ATACGCGACCAGGAATCTCTGCCGGATCGGTCGCAAACAATAGTCGACTCGGCGACAGCGGATCGTCGTTATCGTCACGCCGTCCCACAATCACCTTCACCTCATCACGACATGCCAACAACACGTGCATGGCGTAGCAGTCACGAGCGTAGCGATGCGAGTTGTCGTTGAGGTTCAACCGCTTCCGCAACTGGTTGGGAAGAAAGATGTCTGACGTTGACGACTGCGGCACAAACTGTTCGTTGAATGTGGTCACAACCAGCGCCGGAGCATCATCGAGCGTCAATTCCAGCCAGCCGAGCAGTTCGACTGCGTCGTCGTCGCGAGGTGGCGGTACGTACTCACCAAGGCATTCGTTCAACATCAACCGAATGGCGTGCGACGCATTGACTTCCGGAAGAATGGCTTCGGGGATCTTTTGGAAGTCGAACAGGATTTCATCGAACCGACGAATGGCCGCAGCGACAACCGTGTCGGTTGTATCGTCCGGCTGAAAGCTGCGATTCTTGTACACGGCTTGCAGGAAATTACGAATCGGTTCGACCCACTCATCCAAACGCTTGATATCCGGAAACAGCATTCCCCGATCGCCGGATGGAGCAAACTCCGAAACCAAATCGCCGATCTTCGTCCACAACATTCCCAGTGACTGGTGATATCTGGACCGCGGAATCCAGTAGCCAGGGTACGGCTGCAAGTGTTCGGCTCGGTATTCATCCAATTGCACCAGCCAATGTTTTTCGCGAGTGCTACCTTCAGGAACCGGAGCTACAAAGTTTTGTTCGATCCAGTCGAATAAGTCGGGATGACGAACCAAAGCGGCGAACGCTTCAAAGTTCCAGTACTTCGCATTGTCATCGCCAGGCAACAGGCCAGAGATGAAATCGGCCAATAGCTCAAACAGCCGGAACGGCGGCGTTTGATCCAAATGCTGTCCGTCGAACCAGCGTGTCGTGACGTTGCATTCGTCAAAGTGTCGCTGCAAGTGCGGAATCAGTCGGTCATCCGCAACGCCGACCGTAATCTCGTCTGCTCGGTAGCGACCATCGTAGTCAGAAATCGTATCGACGACCGCCGCCGCCTGATCGTCCGGTCGATCGACGACCTGAACCTGATCGGACCGCAGATCCAACATGGTGTTCGTCCAGGCCGATGCGACGAGCGTTCCAAATTCGTCAAAGTGATCTTCAAACCCCGCTGGTGCTCCGACCAACGCGGTGACACGTTCTTGGATCAGAACCAGCATATTCTTAACAGCTTGGTTCATATCGACCGTACCAATCAGAACGATGTCCCGATCGATTTCGATCTCTTTGTTGTCCGTGTTTTGTGTATTCTCCACCGCGCGAATTCGTGCGGTCTGGCGGTCCCAGTATCGAATTTGATCCATCCGATGGTGGTAGTCTTCCTGAACGGCTCGCAGAGCGAACCATCGATCGGCTTCAGATCGCTCTCCCGACTTTCGACAAGCGATCGCGGCTGATTCAAAGTCCAGCCCCTCTGACGCAAGTTCTCTGTGCTGCTTCCGCACGAGATCGGCCAGCGCCATCCAGCCATCAAAGTCATGCCGAGCTGGCGGTTCAGGAACCACGGCCCGCAAAGTGCCTCGTCCAACTTCCCGCAGCGCATCCGCCCACACGAGGTTGCATGTCAACGCATCGGCGTATTGAAACTGGTTGACGAACAACAGCTCTGGCAGAGTTCCCACCGTTTCAATCTGCGGCGGAACGAAATCCGGGAACCGGTCAGCCGTCGTTTCGACGAGCAGCTCTAACAACCGCCGCCCTGCTCTTCGCCCCGGCACGACCACAATCACCTGCGACAGATCACACTCAGCGGCCGTCGCATATCGCTCAAGCAAATGCGCAACCGAACTCTTCAGAATTGGCTGATCCCAACCAACAAACTTCCGCGCGATCCCCATGTTTCCTCCGTGATTGGCGATGAGTGCTGGCGTTGGTCAGAACCGATATCAGCCCGGTTCCTCCAAACCCCACCGTACATCAATGCCCAACGACTGCCGTCAGCTAATGCAAAACGTCCAGTTTCGCCAATTCGCCCCCGAAGCACAAACGCCCCACTCTTAGTACGTTCAGAGAGCTGCGAAGCAAAAGTAGCCATCACGCTCCGTCGTGATGAGCCACGCGGCGGGAACCGGTGATTAAGAGCCCTCGGTCGTTCGGAAGTAAGAAGTCAGAGTCTGCTATGCCTTCAGTATACACGTGAGGTTTGATCGCACTTTTCGCTTTCGGGACATCAGATCTGGCTCATCAGGTCACGCGGGGTTTCCGAATCCCTGGAGGTACTTCGGAACTGCTATGCCTTCGGAGTTGCCATCGGGCAACGGTTGGCCAATCGACTCCGACAGCGGCACGACACCGCTCCAGATTGGTAGGCCCATGTCTTCTGGGTCATCGACGGGATCACCAGTTCGTACCTTCGCTGAAGCCGAGTCAATCTTGACGCGGACGATACCGGTTCCAGCAAGTTCTTTTTCGTTTGGTTGTCTCGCGTCATTCCAGCGACCGGGCATGACTTTGTTTGAGATACTTTGAAGGGAACTCAATCGTTCTACTTCAGATTCAGCAATGCGTCCCGTTCCAAACACAACGGCGCTGCGATAGTTCATTGAATGATGGTACAGCGACTTCGCGAGCACCAAGCCATCGACCAGAGTAAACGCTACAGAAATCCCTTCGCCACTGCCGAGGTGCTTAATAAGCCGACTAGACTTCGCTCCGTGGAAGATCAGTTCGTCACCCTCACGAGCATGCATCAATGGGATGACGGCCACGTGTTTCGTGGTTCTGTCGACAATCCCAACGTGCCCGACCCATGCGGCGTCAATGACTGAATACACAGTGTCTCGGTCGTAGTGACCCCGCTTGGGAACTCGTTGAACGCGGTTGCGGTCGGTGACAGGGAATGGTGAGTTCTGTTCGTCTGACATGGCGGCTCTCCTTGTTGAGTCGTCGTGATTCTGCAAACGAACGGATGGGTGTAAAGAACCAATTTTGCATCGTTTCGCCAGTCCAATTAAGAATTCAAAGTGGTATTGTTGTCTCCGCCGATATTGGACCTTTCAACAAGTCCGCCCTTCCGCCACGATTCGAACCATACGAGGAGAAGAAACTCATGCAGATCCGACATGCGACCATTGACGATGTTTCATTGATCGTCTCAATGCTGGCTGCCGATAAATTGGGTCAGAAAAGAGAATCACCGGGCTTACCGCTGGCAGAATGCTATGAAACAGCGTTCGCCGAAATTGATGCGAACCCGAATCAGGAACTGCTGGTCGCGGAAGCTGACGGCATGCTGGTTGGAGTCTTACAGCTATCGTTCGTTCGGACACTGACATATCGCGGTGGCCTGCGAGCTCAGATTGAAGGCGTTCGCGTTCATGAAGACTGGCGATCACGCGGACTCGGCAAACAGCTGATTGAGCATGCAATCGAAACAGCGAAGCAACGAGACGCTCAGTTGGTCGAACTCACAACAGACAAGGCCAGGCCCGACGCGTTACGGTTCTATGAATCGCTGGAATTTGTGGCATCGCATGTCGGCATGAAGCGGCAACTGAAGCCGACGAACTAAACGAGAACCCTGCAGTATGCCCCGCGCTCACTCAGCCATGACGCTTGGATTTGTCCGCCTCGATGCTCGGCGGAAGTTGCCCCTGTTTCGCCAGCTCTACGATTCTATCCGTGAAGCGATTCTCGACGGACGACTGGTTGCAAATACCCGACTTCCATCTTCTCGCGATCTTGTAACGCAGTTTGGCGTCTCTCGAACTACGGTGGTCACCGCCATCGAGCAGTTGATTGCTGAAGGATATCTGCAAGCGTCGGTCGGAAGCGGCACCTTCGTTTCGAGCGAGATTCCGAACGATCATCCCTTTCGCCAATCGACTCGAACGGAATCGTTAGCCCCACAACCAGTTCCGCCACTGACAACGATCCTGTCACCCTACGGACTACGCGCTGCAAATGCAGGACGAATGGGGCTTGACGATCGAGCCGATCTCAAAGCCTTTCTCCCTGGCGTCCCCGCGCTTGATGAGTTCCCTGTCGAGGTTTGGTCAAAGCTGGTTCGGCGAACGTGGAAAGAACTCAAGCCACGGGATCTGTCGTATGGCGATGCCGTCGGGTACTTGCCGCTTCGAAAATCGCTCGCAAACTACATCGGTGCAAACCGTGGCGTTCGCTGCACACCGAATCAAATTCTCATTGTTCATGGAACTCAGCAAGCCATCGATCTCGTCGCAAGGATGTGTGTTCGACCGGGCGACAAGGTTCTCTTCGAGAATCCCGGATACGTTAGTGCCCGTAGCTGTTTTCTGTCGCACGGAGCTGTCATATCCCCGATGCGTGTGGATCGCGAAGGGCTGCATCTGGCAGAGGCATTGGAAAGCTCTCCAACGGCACGACTGGCCTACGTAACGCCGTCACATCAATACCCGGTGGGAATTACGCTGCCGGTCGAGCGACGGCTGGAACTCTTAAACTGGGCCAGGCAGAACAACGGACTGATTATCGAAGACGACTACGACAGCGAGTATCGGTACGCGGAAAAACCTATCCCCGCGATGCAGGGACTGCAGTCGGGCGACCATAGCTTCTACATCGGGAGCCTTAGCAAGGTTGGCTTCCCCGCCCTTGGCCTTGGCTACCTTGTGGTTCCCGAATCACTGGCCAACCCATTCGAACGAGCACTCGCTGCAATGACGCGACCTCCGTCGCTGGTGGACCAATACGTGCTGCATGAGTTCATCCGTGAAGGCCACTTCGCACGACATTTGCGTCGCATGAGAAAGACACACCAGGCACGCCGTGAAGCGTTCGTCAGTGAGATGCAGAAGCAGCTGCCAGATGTATTTACCATCATCGGTAGCGACGCCGGACTTCACTGCGCAGCTTTGTTGGAAGCTGGAAGGAACGCCGAAGAAGTCGTGGAGATACTCTCAGGCGCGGGCATCATCACTCGTTCACTTTCAGCGTACTACCTGCCGGGAACACCGAAGTTCCAACAGCTTTCGGGCTTGATATTCGGATTCGCGTGTTGCACGCCTGGCCAGATAAGGTCAGCGGTCAGAAAAATGGCGAAGCTGCTGCGGTAGGCTCGCTGAAACATCTTTTTCAGAAGTTGTCACAAATCACTGCGCACTTCCTGCAACAATCTCGCGACAGGGTGTGTCCGCCGAAACAACTTCCGACACCACACGAATGACCGCTCCTGAGATTACCCAAATCCTAAACCGCATGGCTGATGGTGACCGTCAGGCCGTGGACGAGCTGATTCCGATTGTCTACCAGCAGATGAAACGCATCGCCAGCAATCAGCTTGATGGCGAAGACAAAAAAGCTGGCGACCCGACAGAGTTGGTTCACGAAGCGTACATTCGCTTGATCGGTAATGAGAAACTGGCCTGGCAAAGCCGGTCTCACTTCTTCGGAGCCTGCGCGACGGTCATTCGTCGGATTCTTGTCGATCAAGCGCGAGCCAGAAAGACAGCAAAGCGTGGTGCCGGAGAAGCTGTTCTGAAGTTGGAAGACCATTTGGTTGCCGAAGCGAAGTCGGTCGACCTTGTGGAGCTCGATGATGCTCTTCAGGAACTCGAAACTCTGGCTCCACGTCAGGTTCGACTGATTGAGCTTCGTTACTTCGGCGGACTTTCTGAAACCGAAGCGGCTGAGATTCTTAAGGTCTCGCGGCGGACTGTTTCGGGCGACTGGGCGATGGCGAAAGCCTGGCTTCAGTTCAAGCTCAAGTAAGTTCACTCTGTGCAAGGATTCATTCGTGACCAGCAAATCTAAGCTAACCTCGGTCGTCATATGCCTGACCTACGTCTCATTCTGGATCCCAACCGCTGGTGCTTCACCGCAACAGACTGCGGAGGCGAACTCTGCGAGTACCGGATGGCCAGGGTTTGGTCATACCCACGGATGGAAGAGCGCACTGAAACTCCCTACGACGCCCTTTCTCAATCTAGCTTGGCAACAAGACGTTGGTGAAGGTCAGTCACAAGTCGTCGGTGATACACAAATTATCTATGTCGCGAGCGGTTCCAGCAAACAGATCGCCGGTTCCAAAAATCGCAAGCTGCAAACCATCCTGACCGCGCGATCGATCGACGGTGGTGATGTCAAATGGACGTACCGAACGGAGTCGGTCATGACCGACAAGCAGGAAACATTTGGAGGCAACAAACCGACACCACAGGCTACACCGCTGCTATTGAACGATCGAATCATCTTAATGACGTTCACCGGCGAGCTGATCTGCGTCAACACTCAGAACGGTAAGGAGCTCTGGCAGAAACAGCTGACCAAAGAAGTGGGGGCCGAAGAAGTGCAGTTCGGATTCTCATCCAGTGCAGTTGCATGCCCCGATAGCGACAACCAGTTTGTCGTTCTGGCAGCAGGAAGAGATGGTGGACTGCTGAGGATGTCTGCGAAATCAGGTGAGGTCTTATGGGTCGGGTCGGTCACCTCGTTCAGCTACGCAACGCCTGTATTCGTCAGGCTCGGCGATAAACCGCAGTGGGTCGTTGTCTCACAAGACGAAGTCTTAGGCTTCGACCATGATAGTGGTGCAAAACTTTGGCGGTTCGAACTCCCGGAGAAGGGACTTACGAACGTGCCTTCACCACTTGTGGTAGACGAGTCAACCATTCTGATCTCGGGTCAGGGCATGCAGGGAACAAAATGTTTGAGCGTTCAACATGTTGGCAACGGTTGGAAAGTGACAGAACGGTGGTCGAACCGCAAACTGCAGTTCTTCTATACGAACTGGCTTTCGATGTCAGACAAGTTCGTGATCGGTTGCACAGAACAGTTTCTGACGGCCTTCGAACTTAAGACAGGTAAGCAACTCGGACGATTCCGTGGCTACGCTAATGGCAATCTTTTACAAGCAGACGACCGCTACCTTCTGCTCGATGGGAAGGGCAATCTTAACTTGCTTGCCCACGACAAAGAGTCAACTCAACTGGTGGCCAGTGACCGCTTTGCACTCGGAAAAGGTCGCTTCTGGAGTGCGCCGTCTGTGATCGGAGAGAACCTTCTGGTTCGATTCGACTCGACGCTGTGCTGCTATCGGTTCTCTCCATCTGGCTCCGCCGGTAGTTTGCGGAATCGGATTGCTCGTGAAGAACCTCGGCTCCACAAGCTGAT
>JBGCDN010000859.1:0-11891 GCA_045105495.1 Planctomycetaceae bacterium | reverse complement strand
AAGGTGTGGCGGTTGTGAAACGGCTGCTGTCGGAAGGGGCGAATCAGCCGGGCACGCAGCAGATTTCGATCATGCTGATGTCGCGTCCTGACAAGTTGTTGGTGACGGAAGAAGCGGTTGACGAATCGTTGCTGGCTGATGTCACCACAAAGCTCCATTCCCTGAAGTGTACGTCCCGAGCACTGGAACCAAGGGTGTCGCTTGAGGCGGCTCGTTCCATGTTGGCCGAAGATCGGGCTGTCGTGCGGCAAGTCCATGTTGTGACCGATTTTCGTGCTGGTGATTGGTCGGCTCAGCCTGCGGTGGCGGACGTGATTGAGTCGTTGGATGGGGCCGATATTACTGTGAATCTGGTTCGCGTCGTTCCCGATCTGCATCCGAACCTTGCGGTCACCCAGTTGTTGCCGAAGGGGGCGAATCCAGCGGTCGGTGTTCCGGTTCAATTTCAGATTGGCGTGCAGAACTTTGGTGAACGTGTTGCTCGCGATGTCGCCTTGTCGATTCTGGTCGATGGGCAGCGGCTTCCGATAACGGTGCAGTTCGCAAAGATTGAGCCGGGTACAGAAGTTACGCAGACGCAAGATCTGACTTTCGATTCAGCAGGCCAGCACTACGTCGAAGTCACGATGGGAGCCGACAGTGTTGAATCCGACAACGCGCGGTTTGCGACGTTGAACATCGTTGATTCGAATCCGGTGCTGATCGTCGACGGGGACCCCGAGGGGGCGGCTGGTCGTTATGTGGCTGCCGCGATTGCTGCCGATCCCAAGCTTACGGGTTACGCTCCGAGCGTCGAGCTGCCTCGGTTTCTGCGAACCCAACCCTTGGATCAGTATCGCTGTATCTACATGTTGAACGTTCCGGCGCTGAGTGAAGACGGTTTGGATTCGCTACAGAAATACGTTTCAGGTGGTGGAGGTCTGGTTTGGTTTGTGGGAGGACTGGTAAACGCCGAGTTCTATTCGAACGAACTGTTTGCTGACGGACGCGGCTTGTTTCCGGTTCGGCTCGGTTCGGCTAGTGTTCCGTATTCTGATCGTGACGGCGCCGATCTTGTTTTCGGTAAGCATCCGGTGTTCGATGTGTTCGGATTGGAAGAACTTCAGTTCGCGGCGGCGATTCAATTGTTCCGATACTTACCAGTTGCTGAGGATTGGGAGAAAGACGATGCGAAGCGTGGCGATCGGGTTAGCACGATCGCGACGCTCTCAGACGGTCAACCGTTCGCGTTCGAACATCGATACGGCGATGGACAGATCTATTCGTTTCTGACAGCCGTTGATCGAGACTGGACTAACTGGCCGGTCGGCGACGCGAATCCCAGTTTTGTGATTGTGAATCTTGACCTGCAACGAGTCATCGCTCAAACAGGTAGCGTGGATTCTTCGCGAGCTGTTGGCGAACCAATCGAGCTCAAGTTGCCTGCATCGAAATATCGCGATGCTGTTGAACTGGATTTGCCGGAACGGGCTGGCGGGCAGACTCTCCGAATGATTGCTGCGCCTGAGAAGAAGGTGGATGGTTCGGTGTCTACGGATTTGTTCGCCGCGTATCGAGACACCGACGTTGCTGGCGTCTATCGAGTTCGTCTGACTGACCAGGATCAACAGGTGGAAGAGCGTTGGTTGTCTTACAATGTTTCCGCTTCGGAGAGTGACTTAGCGCTCGCGGATTCCGATCAGCTCAAAGAGAAGTTGTCATCAGTGGATGGATTGACGATTCAGGAACCCGGCAACACCAGTTGGCTTAGGGGGCGAGATGCTGGTCAGGAAATTCGGGCGTGGTTGCTTGGGCTGCTGTTGCTGTTGTTTGTTTTGGAGCAATTGCTCGCCTACAAGCTGAGCTACCATCCCAAGGCTGCGAAAGGGGTAGCGTCATGAAATGGCTCCTCGCGCAGACTGGTACATTCACGACGACCGAGTGGGATGTTCCCGAGTCTCTGCCGATGCTGCTGGCATGGGGAGTGGGCATCGCGTTGTTGTTTGCGTTTGTCATATTTACCTACAAGCGAGATACGGCCCGACTGGGTTCTGGCTGGCGAGCTTGGCTAACGCTCTTGAGACTGGCCGCTCTGGTGGGCGTGATTGGCATTCTGCTGAACCCGCATGAGCGAACTCAGCGGTCTTCGATGCGTCCGTCTGAAGTTGCAGTTGTGATTGATACGTCGATCTCGATGCAGTTTCCCGCAAAGGATTCTGACAGCAGTTCGAGTGACGTCGCTAGCCGCGCAGAAGCGGTTCGGACTGCGATTCTTGAGTCATCGCTTCTGGACGAGCTTTCGGAGAAACACAACGTCAATGTGTTTACATTCGATTCTATGTTGGCCGGGCCTCATCGTTCGATCTCGAAGGCTGGCGGAGATGATTCGATACCAGACGACTTTAGCGATGCAGAGTGGACTGAACTGCTGCAGCCGCGCGGGTTGGAAACGCGTATGGGGGAATCGCTGCAGGAACTGATTGGTCGAGTCGCCAGCCCAACGCTTTCGGGTGTGGTTGTGGTGAGCGACGGTGGAGCCAACGCTGGCCTGGACGTTGCGGTCGCGAATCAAAAGGCGAGATCGTCGCAGGCTCGATTGATTGCTGTTGGTGTTGGTTCGACGCGTCAGCCAACGAACATTGCGATCGCGAATGTGCAATCTCCGACTGAGGTTCATATCGGTGATCCATTTGAAATCGGTGTCTTCGTTCAGGGGCAGGGCGTCGCTGGTCAAACTGTTGATGTGGAGCTGTTGGCTCGATCTGAAGACAGTGACAGCGACCCGGTTCTTGTCGAGAAGAAGTCCGTCGAGCTGACCGAAGATGGTGTGCCAGCTGAGGTGAAGTTTCAGCAGAAACCGGCATCGCCGGGCGGCATTGAATATGAAGTCCGAGTCGCGGCGGAGGACCAGCTGACCGAACTTAGCCTGACAGACAATTCGCGCAGGCGGACGGTTAATGTTTCTGAGCGGCAGATTCGCGTGCTCTTGATCTCTGGTGGTCCATCGCGCGATTATCGATTTGTACGGGACATGTTGTTTCGGCACACCGGCATGGAACTGGATGTTTGGCTGCAAACTGTTGATACCGTATCGGCGCCGGGTGTCAGTCAGGAGGCGGCGAAGGTTCTTACTGAGTTCCCTTTGACGCGAGCAGAATTGTTTGAGTACGACGCTGTGTTGGCGTTCGATATTGATTGGTCACGACTTACGCCGCCGGGTTTGTCTTTGTTTCAGGAATGGATGAGCGAGCGGGCGGGGGGGATGGTTTTCGTCTCGGGACGAATCCACACACCAGCTGTCGCATCGACTGATGAGCTTAAGCCGGTTCGTGATGTTTTGCCGGTCCGGCTTAGTCCGTTCTTGTTGGACGCGGGCCTGACTCGGGGCAATACACAGCCTTGGCCCGTTGAACTGACGGAAGATGGTCGAGGTGCTTCGTTCTTACAGTTGGCGGAATCGGCGACAGATGCTGATCCATGGGAGCAGTTCTCCGGCATTCATCGCAGCTACCCAACCGATGGTGTGAAAGACGGTGGAACTGTCCTGGCTTACTTTGCCAATCCAAAAGCACAGACAAAAAATGGTAAGCCAATTCTGATGGCGACTCAGTTCTTCGGTTCTGGACGATGTCTGTTTCTTGGAAGCGGAGAAATGTGGCGGCTTCGTTTAACGTCGGCTGAAAACTTCAACCGCTTCTGGACCAAAGCCATTCGCGACGTCGCACAAGGACGGATCAAGAGTGGCAGCAGTCGCGGTTTGTTGATGTTAGACCGGACTGAGTTTGTACTCGGGCAGTCAGTGCGTGTTCGAGCACAGTTGTATGACGCAAGTCTGAACGCTCTTGAAGCGGAATCTGTTCCGGTGACGATATTGGATCCCAATGGAAAGCCGCTGCTGCCGGAGCGAGTTCTGCTGAAAGACAAGACACGTGCAGGGCAATATGTTGGTTCGTTCCGAGCGGGTCGGCAGGGCGCGTGGGAGATATCACTGCAGATCCCTGAATCACGGGAGACGCTATCGCAGAAAGTTGAAGTCCTGTTGCCGAACCTGGAGTCAGACAACCCTGCTCAAAACGTCAAGCTGTTGGAGCAACTAGTGGCGGATACTGGCGGCTCGTACCTGACGCTGGATGACGTGAAAACGCAGTTGTTGGACTTACTGCCAGATCGAAGTGAGTCTGTAATGATTGACGAACGGCTGAAGCCGCTCTGGGATCGGCAATGGGTGCTGTGGGCGATTGTCGGAGTGCTTGGCGTCGAGTGGTTGACTCGCAAACTGTTGAAGTTGGCCTGAGTAACCACCTTGAAAAATCAGAAGACCTGAATGGCAACGATATCCAACCAACCCAATCCAACGCAGAAGATTGCTGAGGTTCTTGGAGACCTCAGACGACGAATTGGTCGGTACGTGCTGATCGAAGGATTCGCCCTTGTTGTGGTTGCGATGGGTGTGGTGTTTTGGTTCACGTTGGGTATCGATACGGCTTGGTTTGGCTTCCGCAAGCTGGAACTTCCCATGTGGTTCCGCGTTGGCGCGATGATCCTTGGTGTTGTGGCGATCCTTGCGTTAGTTGCTCGATATGTTGTGTTCCGAATGGCCCGGCAGTATCAGCAGAAGGACCTTGCACTGGTTCTGGAACGACGGTTTCCAGAGTTGAATGATGGGCTTATCACAGCCGTTGAGATGGCCGACGACGAAACTATCGCGTCGCAGTCTGTTACCAATTCTATGTTGGTTCGGACTGTCACGAGGGTTTCGGAAAATGTACGGAAGTTGCCAATCGAGTCTGTCTTTGCGACTGGTCCACTTCGCAAAGCGTTGATCGGCGCCGTAGCGATGGTGATTTCCGTTGGCGTGTTGAGTGTTGCGAAAGGCAATACGGTAAACCGGTGGTGGGACGCGTTCGTCTTGTACAAACCTGTTTACTGGGAACGGACGACCCAGTTGCGGGTTCGCGCAATCGTGCAGCCAGGTGATCGGGTCAGAGAGTTTCGCTACACCGATGGTTCGGACGATGAATCCGGGCCGGCCATGGAGCTGCTTCATCCTCGGAATACGGACCTCACTATTCTGATTGAGTCGGATGATACTGAGGAGCAGCAATGGGAGGTCCCGGATCGGGTGCGGTTGGATTTGTCACGTCCGACGAATCGAAAGCGCGTCTACCTCTCTCAACTCGATGGCGGCAAGTTTCGTTACTCGATCGACAAGTTGAATGGCAGTGTCGAATTGCATGTTCAGGGTGGAGACTTTGCTCATGAACTTCCGTTTCGAGTGAGGGTTGTTGATCCGCCTCGCATCGATTCGGTCGCCTTGAAGTGTGAGTATCCCGAGTACACGGGGTGGAATGAAACTCACGAAACAGACCTGGCGGTGACGGGGACTCAGGCCGAATTGCCGATTGAAACGCGGTTCGATTTTGTTGCCAGCACCAACAAACCGTTGGTTGGATTTCATCTGGAAGTCGGCAACACACAGCTAACGCTGGCAGACGGTGAAGCCGTTGTGAAAATCGGTGGCGAAGGCGGAGAGGTTCAACGCACTACGCAACTACCTGATGAAGTTGCAGCAACTTTTGTGTCTGGTGACGCGAGAACTATCCAGCTACCTCTGTTCATTACGAATACGGAAACGACGTCGGACGGTGATCGGATTTGCATTCCGCCGGATTCGATGCTTCGGTTCTATCTACATGACGAAGACGACATTGTCAGTGCCGAGCCCATTGTCCTACGGATCATGAGCATCGCAGACGAACCGCCATCGGTCGAATGCGAACGGCAGGGGGTTGGCGATGCGATTACGCGGATTGCCAACGTGCCCATCAGCGGAATGATTACTGATGACTACGGCATTGCCAACGCACGGTTCGAGTTCAAAGTGGATGCGGGTGAGGAGTGGCGTCCACGACGGTTCCGTTCACGTGCTGTTGACCGACCAATGGAATTCCAGTTGGGCGCCGATGAAGGGCGTTCGGTCGAACGGTTTAACGTGAGGGTGTTAAGTTTGGACGAAGGTCAGAAGCTGACCCTGACGGTCTACGCTGAAGATGCCAACGATACGAACGGTCCGAACATTGGCCGCAGTCAAAAGTTCGAGTTCCGGATTGTCAGCAATGAAGAATTGTTGTCGTTGCTTTACGGTCGCGAGATTAATCTCCGTCGTCGATTCGAAGAGGTAATCTCGCAGGTGCAGGGAGTCCGAGATGATCTTGTAAAGCACCGCGATCGTTTCCGCCGTCTCCCGAATGTTGATCAAGCCGAAGCCGATTTGATCAATACAGCAGTCGCATCTTGTGCGTCGAGGTCGCTGAACACAGTTCGAAAGAATGGCAACGAAACTCGTTCAATTGAAGTGGCTTTTGCCGACATTGTGGACGAGCTGATTAACAATGCGATACCGCCACAGTCGCTTGCTGAAGAGATGCGGCGTTCAATCGTTCGGCCTTTGAATGTCATTAATGTGGACGACTTCCCAACTGTCGACACGGCTCTGGGTTCGTTCAAATTGGCGACTGAACGAGAAACCGTAAGAACTGACCAGATCGATGCATCGATTGCGGCGGTTGATCAAACGCTGGCTCATATGAAGATTCTGCTGGACGAAATTAAAGACCTCGCCGAGCTTCACGAAATTGTCAAAGACTTGAAGCAGCTGATTGATGCCCAACGCGAGATTTATGACAAAACCAAGGCATTGCAAAAGAAGAAGCTCATCGAGAAACTGAAGTTGGGAGACGACGATGATGAGTGATCAGCCTGCTGAAGTTGTTCGACACCATGCAGTTTCGGAGCGTGCCGTGGGTTGGTCGCGATGTCTGATGCTGTTGTTGGTTGTCCTCTTTGTTGGCTCGCCTCTGCTGGCTCAGGAAAACCGTGGTCTGAATAGTCGTCAGGAAGCGCTATCCAGTCGCTACGGTCGATTCGAAAAGCTGCTTCTGCAGATGGCCGAGTACCTCGGTCGAACAGACCCCGATCGTGCGGAACTGTTGATGCGGGCTTTGAGTCGCAGTCGTGAAGAACGCATTTCGACACGCATGAACAGCATTGTCCAACTGTTGAACGACGAAGACTTTGATGAGGCCCTGGAAGGCCAGGAGCAATTGGTTGGCAACCTGCGGCAATTGCTAGAGCTGTTGCAAAGCGAAGACCGTCGCAGCGAATTGGAAGAAGAAGCGGCCCGCGTTCGCAAGATGTTGAAAGATGTCAACAAGTTGATCGGCGATCAAAAGATCGCCCGTGCGACGGCGGCTCGGTCAGGCAAGCCAAGTGATGGATTGAAGTCACAGCAGCGAGTTGCTGACAAGACAAAGAAGGTGGTTGAAGCCGCGAAGGCCGCTGACGATCGAAAAGCTGCCGAATCTGAAAACTCTGAACCTGAAGCCGGTGATCCGGAAGAAGGCGACGGGAAGGAAGGTAAGTCGAATTCCGAGTCTGCTGAACCAAAAGCGAGTCCGGGTTCGAAAGAAGGTGGTGAGGCTCAGGATTCCGATTCCAAATCGAAGGGTGGCAAGCCAGAGGGCTCGGAATCCAAAGGTCAGTCTTCGAAGTCACAGTCTGATGCAAAGGGTGGGGGCGAGTCGTCCGATCCAGAGCAGGAAGAGAAGTCGGCTGGTCGTGAGCAATTGGAAGAAGCTCAAAAGGCAATGGAACGTGCGCTCGAGGAATTGAAGCAGGATCAGAAAGAAGAATCGTCAGCAGAACAGGACAAGGCGTTAAGCCAACTCTTGGCTGCGAAGGAAGAGCTGGAAGAAAAGCTTCGTCAGCTGCGTGAAGAAGAACGCGAACTACGACTGGTCAAACTTGAAGTGCGTTTTCAAAAGATGCTCGCGATGCAATTAGCGATCAATTCAGGGACAACAACGCTTGCCGGTACGCCCACTGAAAAATGGCTTGGCGCAGACTTCACTCGGTCGCGGGAGTTGGGGCAGCTTGAAACGGCTGTGGGTCTGGAAGCGGCAAAGGCGCTTGCTGTTTTGCGTGAAGAGGGGACTTCGGTTTCGTTTCCGTTGGCGGTGGAAGACGTCCGAGAAGACGTCGGAATTGTCGCTGGTCGGCTGGAAGATGCGAAGGTTGGCGAACTGACTCAAGAGATTCAGGCAGATATTGTTGAAGCCTTGCAGGAGATGGTTGGTGCGCTGCAGAAGGAAATGGAAAAGGGCGAAGACAAGCAGCAAGGGCAACAGCAACAGCAGCAAACGCCACAGGATCAGCAGGGTGACCCGGTACTCGTTGAAATGTTGGCAGAGCTTCGAATGCTGCGGACGTTGCAAAAGCGGATCAATCGTCGGACGAAGCAGATTGGCCGCGAGTTGAAAACGGATCAGGCTCAGGATTCAGATCTGTTGCAACAACTAGATCGACTTGCGGAACGGCAGATTCGTATTCGGCAGACAGCGATTGATCTCGCCCGTACGCGGAAGGAGAAGTAATGAGGTTCTCGTCCGTGTTAACAATCGTCTTGGTCCTCGCGTCCGTCGCGAGCGCCACGGCGACGCAGGTTGAAGACAAAACGATCACTCCGCCAGATCGTCGCGATTTGCAGACGGAGGTCTTGCAGGCGATTACGAAAATCGGTGTCAACGACGCTGCGGCATCAGATCGAATCGGCAAGCTTTGGGGCCAGAAGAATGACGCCACTCCACGGGACACTCTTGAACTGGTAGTGAAGTCGTTTGCTGCAGTACATCCAGAAACAGGTCGATTCGTTGACCAGTGTCGGTTCGACCGGCCGGTTTTCGTTGTCCCCAAAATGCCAAAACTGGACAACGCGCCGCAGGTGTATTCAGCCAACCTTGGCCTGTTCTACGGACGGTACTTGGCTCGCCGACGGCTGTACGACGAATCGCTGGCCGTGCTTTCGAAGCTCAATCCGAAGAACGTCTCGGACCCTGCGACGTTTCTTTTTTTTAAGGCCGTCTGCGAGCAACAGCTGCTACGCAAGAACGATGGACTGCAGACTCTGACTCAACTACTGGAGAACACAATTGGGGTTCCGACTAGTTATCGACAGATCGCCGAGCTGATGCAGTACGAGCTCAAGGAGCTCCAGGACAAGTCACTGGAGGAGATCGCTCAGATGATGGGTGACGTTGGCCGCCGCTTGGACCTCGGACGTGGCGGGAAGCGAGTGCAGCGGAAGGAAGAAGAAATTATCGCTCGTCTGGATGAGATGATTGAAGAGATGGAACAACAGCAGCAGCAGGGTGGCGGCGGCGGTGGTGCGGGTTCGCAGGGCGGGCAGCAAGCAACTCCGACCGGCGGGGCACAGGCGAGTCGAGTGAAGGGCAGCAAGGGCGAAGGCGAAGCTGATCGCAAGAAGCTGGCTGGCAAAGGTGGTTGGGGAATGTTGGATTCGAAAGCAGAAACTAAGGCTCGAGCGTCCATCAAAAGAAAATTTCCGGCGCACTACGGTGAGGCCATTAAGCGTTACAACATCAAGCTGGCGAAGTAATCAGAATGTGGATTCTTGCACTGATCATTGGTGGCTCGACGATTGTCGAAGATGTAACCGCAACACGGCTTGATGGAGAGAAGGTGTCCGGGCGGCTGACTTCTTTATCGGCGGAAACAGCGGTTCTTGAAACGCCAGCAGGAACGAAACAGGTTGCGATTGAATCGCTCATCGACCTGCGATGGCAACAGCAGCAAGCGGATGATAGTGAGCTACCTGTTGGTCAGGTCTACTTGCTCGATGGCAGCGTATTGACATTCGCAACCGTGGAAACCGCATCACGTGATTTGAATCTGACATCACCGATCTATGGGGCGTTACGTATCCCGCTTTCTAAGGTTCGAGCGATCCGGTTTCAGACTGAAGGAGAAGCGATTGGCGCTTGGTCTGCTTTGCTGCAGCGGGTTCGCAGTAAGGATGTGTTAGTTCTGCCGAAGAAGAAAAAGCCTAGTGAACTCGATCCCACGACAGGCGTGGTTGGTCAGGTTAGCGAAGCGAGCTTGAGCTTCGTTCTGGGCGGCGACGAGATTCCAATCAAACGTAGTCGGGTCTTTGGTGTCATCTTTGCCCGCAAGCCTGAATTGCCCACGGGCGGGTTTGTTGTTGAAGCTGGGCGTGCAGATCGGGTCGTCGTTGATGAATTTGAATGGAATGCAGACAAGGGGCTTTCGTTTCGCCTGGGAGATTCGCCCGCGGCTATCGACGCCCGCTACCTTCGGCGGATTGACTGCAGCGGTGGAAAGATCCGCTACCTCGATGAGATGAAGCCCATCTTTCACGAGTTCTCTTCAATTCTTCCAGACCCGCTGTACGAAAAGATCTTTCGCTACCGTGTGAATGAGACGATGGATGGAGAACCGTTGCGGTTGGGAGGAAAGCCCTACGAACGCGGTCTTTGGATTCACTCAAAGACGACTCTGCGGTACGAGCTCGATGGAGAGTTTTCTCGCTTCGAAGCTTTGGTCGGAATTGACGACGATTTGCCTCGCCGAGACAAAACAAAAGCGCGGCTTACGATCAGGGCTGATCGGGAAGTTGTTTTCGACAAGGACCTTTGGATCACAGACAAGCCAAGAGCACTGAAGTTGGATGTTGCCGGAGCACAGACGCTGGAGATTGTGGTGGACTTCGGCGAGAAGCGGAAAGATGGCACGCCGCCGCTGCATGCGTCACTCCAGGATTGGGTCGATCTGGTTGAAGCGCGGGTGGTGAAATGACGAGACATGACAAAACGTGTGCGGTTCAGAATTATGGACGGTCGGTGCCCCAGTTCGTTGCGATGACTCTGGCAATCTTTGTTGTGTCTTCACCGGGCGTGGTAGGGCAGGAAGTAGACGCACGTGTCGTTGCTGCACAGTCGCAGCGGATGAAGGTCATTCGTGAAGCCGCAAAATCGGTTGTCGCAATTTTTGGTTTGACGGAGGAGGGTGGTGGTTCCGGCGTTCTGATTTCTGAAGATGGGTTTGCGTTGAGCAACTACCATGTTACGTCCGGTGCTGGCGACTTTATGAAGTGTGGATTGAACGACGGCTCTCTGTACGACGCGGTCGTCGTTGGTATTGACCCCACTGGAGATGTTGCCTTGATCAAGCTGCTTGGCCGCGATGATTTTCCAGTCGCGACTATGGCCGACAGCGATGCGGTTCAGGTCGGCGATTGGGTGTATGCAATGGGAAATCCGTTTTTGCTGGCAACGGACTTCACGCCAACCGTGACTTACGGGATTGTGAGTGGGACTCATCGGTACCAGTATCCCGCTGGATCGTTCCTCGAATACACCGACTGCATTCAGATTGATGCCAGCATTAATCCGGGGAATTCGGGCGGGCCTCTTTTTGATTCAAAGGGGCGTCTCATTGGGATCAATGGCCGCGCTTCGTTTGAGAAGAGGGGCAGGATTAACTCCGGGGCGGCCTACGCGATTTCCATCAATCAGATTCAGCACTTCATGGATCATTTGAAGAGTGGGCGGATTGTTGATCATGGCTCACTGTCCATGACGGTTGCAGCCACACTGGATGGTTCTGTCATAGTCGATCAGATCCTCGAGTCTTCCGATGCGTACCGACGTGGAGTTCGAGAACAATCTGAAATCGTGTCGTTCGCCGGGCGGCCGATCCGTAGTGTCAACCAGTTCAAGAACATCCTTGGGATCTACCCAAACGGATGGAAACTACCGCTCACATTCCGTGAAGGCGATCAACTGAAACGAGTGATGGTGCGATTGCGTCCGCGTCACAGCGAATCCGAAATGGCTCAGTTCAGCAAAAAAACTTCGGGACAACCGAAGCGTTTGACACACAAAAAAAAACCGCCCCCGAAGCCGCCAGAGAAGTATCAGAAGATGCTTGTGAAGAAGAGCGGTTTCGCGAATGCTTACTTCAACAAACTGAAGCGTGACAAGCTGCATATGATGCTTGAAGAATGGGGGCAGTTTGTCGCGAACGAAACATGGATC
>JBGCDN010000858.1:0-9600 GCA_045105495.1 Planctomycetaceae bacterium | reverse complement strand
GGGAGGCCTGGTGGGGCTTTGACGGCTCTCGCTTTTGCATCGCGTTCGGGTGGTGGGCCGAGAATCATTTTCTCAGCGCCCTTATCGTGAAACTCCTCACTGTCCATGTAGTCGATCGGCTGTTCCAAGAGTTGAACGGCTCGAACGTCGCTGATGATGCGATAGATACTGGTCCGGGTTCGGCAGTGTCGCCGTGCGAGGTCATCGACAGCCATTCCACGTCGGAATTGCTTGTAGATGTTCAGCTTTTTCGTCTCGGTGAGCGGTTCGGTCACGTTCGGGAACACGGCCGTGCCGGGGTTGTGTCGATCGTAATTCCGAACGGTGTAGCGGATCGTCTCAGGAGATCGATTAAGCCGTCGCGCGATTCGGCGACTGACTTCAGACGGGCAGCCGCCATGGCGTGCCAAGCGGCGAGCGCGTCGGACGATGTCCTCTTTTTCGGAATCTGTGAGCTGGCTAAACCGAGTTCCTCGCTGAACTTCTTCGCCATGCTTGGCGACGAATCGTTCAACGGTCGATTTGAGGAATCCCACGCGTTTTCGGCCGTCGAAGAGGAATCGGCGACTTGCGAGCCCACGGTTTCGCCAGCGATCAACTGTCTTTGTAGACACGTTGTACTGCCGGCTGACTTCATTCACGGTGAGAACCGGTTCGTCCATCTTGCTTGCGTCGAGGTCGATGCTGTCAGACAGGTCTTCCACGAAACATCGGACATCCCTAGCGGCGTCGCGACCTGTTAGAGCAAGGTCTGGATATCGCTCTGGTCGATATTGAGTAATCTGCTGGCAGAGGTCCTGATATGGATAGCTCTGTTTTGAATTGATTGACTCCAGGAGTGTTTCCGCCCGCTTGATTTGTTCGAGCCGAACTTCTCGCGGTGCGTATCGCATTTGCTGAGCTGCGAGTTCACTCATTGCCGGGTTTGTGTAACGTGCCATTTCAAACTCCTCCTTCTACTTCCTTGCCCAACACTTGGTTTGGCAAGTTCCGTTCCCAATCTGAGTTGATGGGAACCGGATTGTCGCAAGTCGTCTGCTGTCAGGGACCTACGTCTGTTTAAAAAGATGCTCGGGTAGCCGGCCTTAGTGCGTCCTTTCTGTCAAAACTGCACTCTTAAGGGAAAACGGTAAATCCACAGCGATCTCAACAAATAGTTGACGCTAATGGCGCCTACATTCCTTACGGACGACTCATTGTGTTTCTTACGCACTACTTAGACGGGGAATTGGGCGGAAAGTTCGCAACTTATTGGCTCAGCAGGCTTTGCGGGCGCAAGTTTTTGTTCGCAATGCGTCGGGAAATGTTTGCAAATTTGTCTTAGATGGTGCGATTTTGAATAGTACTATTCAGCTTAGATTGCCGTTTTGGGTGATATTCCGCGGGCAGCGTGTGTCGCAGTGTTGATGATGCAAAAGTGTCGAGTTGATGGCGCTCGGCGAATGTAGGAGAAGATCGGCGACCGGGTTGCGGTTGGTTCGAATCGAGCGAAACTAGCTATTGGGCGGCACTCGAGAGGGGCAAAGTGATGGAGCAATGGTTAGTGGCACCGGTTACTGGCGGCTGCATCGTGATTTTCGGGCTGTTTCTGCTTCGAACCCACGTTCGCAGTTGGCACCAGCAGCAGGTCGATACGAGTCTTGACGACCACGAACGCGATTTTTGCGAACGTAGGTACCGCCGGCGGATGCAGACGACCGCAATGCTCATCGGAATCGGTGCGATGGTGTCGGTGGGTGACCAGTTGCTTCCTCTGGACAAGTCCCCGGTTTGGTTTGCGGTCTATTGGACCGTCGTTTTGCTCGCCACGCTGTGGATCGCATTCCAAGCGCTGGGCGATTTAGCACAGACGAAAGTGCACTCTCGGGCCAATTTGGCTCGAATTCGTCGCAAGCAAAGGGAGCTCAGTGATGAACTCTCACAGTTACGTGATCGGCAACCCTGATTCTTCTGGGGCACTCGCTGGCACGGTGTGAAACCGCACTCGTGGCGGGAGGTTACTGGTCGGGCCCCCGTATTGCTGCCGTACTATCGTTAGCGGAACGCTTGTTAGGCGGCGTCGCGGTAGGCATCGACAAGCATGCGGCGTTTGCGTCCACGACGGCGTGCTCGGTGGATGTCACCGTCGTCATGGTCGTCGGCCTCGCTGTAGAACGAGCCTGCCATGAGTCGGTAGAAGAAGAGAAGCATGAACGCACCGGCGGTGGCAGCGATGAAGCCTTTGCCGCTGATTGGATCAATGGTGGCCTCACGCCAGAAGAACATCACCACGCCGCAGCCAATAACACTTCCGCCGATGCCCATCAGCATTGTTGTCACTGCGCCGCCAGGGTCGCGTCCGGGCATGATGGCCTTCGCGGCAAGTCCGGTCAGGGTGCCGAATCCAACCCAGCGCAGAAGTTCGTTCAGGCTGGATTTGATGATCTCGATGACTTCAGCTTCGGCCATCTTTAGGACCTCCGGAATGCAGGCGGTATGCCCTTGTCCTTCCGTCAACAAGTGTTGGGCTCAGGCTTGAGCCACTTGTGATTCGACTGCTAGTTGCCAGGTCATTGACTGATTTCTGGCTCGGCGCAAGTTGACGAAATCGGAGGCTCGCAGAACCACCAAGAGTCGGGAAGAGCGGTCCGGGTAGTTTGTGCGCTAGGAGTGGAATTGAGCTTTGTGGTTCGGGGCGAATCGGCAGAGTCTGCTCAACACCGGGCGATGAAACGAAGATTGTCTGCCTTTTTCTTGAGCTCTATACTCGGTATCCCCCTTTTCGCCCTGCCTTACTTCCTCAGAAGCCCTCCCATGATTTGGCGTACCAGTTTGTTTGTTGTCCTCAGCACGATGTGCGTGGTTCAGGCTCAGGAGTGGCCGCAATGGCGAGGGCCGAGTCGCGATGGCCACTCGCCGGATTCGAAGCTTGAGCTGGATTGGAATGCGAAAGAGCCAAAGCTTCTGTGGGTGAAAGACGGAACCGGCTCTGGTTACGGCAGTGTGGCTGTCTCTGGCGAACAAATTTTCGCCATGGGTGACAAAGGCGGATCGCAAAAGGTGATCGCCATGAACCTCGGCGGAGAGGTTCTCTGGGAGACGTCGGTCTCAGAGGGCACGCCGAAACATGGTTATCCTGGTTCTCGATGTACGCCATCTGTTGATGGCGATCGGGTTTATGTCGTGACCTCTGATGGCAGCATTGCCTGTCTTGAAGTCACGTCAGGAGAGCTTCAATGGCAGAAGAACTTCAAGCGGGAATGGGGCGGCAAAATGATGTCGATCTGGGGGTACTCAGAGTCACCCTTGGTTGATGGCGACTGGGTCCTTTGTACGCCAGGCGGAAAGAACGCCATGGTCGTCGCGCTGGATAAGAAGACTGGTGCTGAGGTCTGGAGTTGTGACCCACCACCGAGTGAAGGCGAAGGAAAGGACGGCGCGGGTTATTCGTCGATCGTTGTGAGTAACGGCGGTGGAGTGAAGCAGTACGTCACGCTTGTGGGGCGTGGGTTGGTGGGTGTTCGTGCGGAAGATGGCAAGTTGCTGTGGTCCTACAATCAGGTTGCAAACGAAGTGGCCAACATTCCTACGCCAATTTGCTACGGCGATTTCGTTTTCGGTTCTTCCGGGTACGACGGCGGTGGTTCGGTGCTTTTGAAGCTGTCGAAAGCGGGTGATGGTGTTCAAGCCGACGAGGAATACTGGCTAGACAATCGAACCTTGCAGAATCACCACGGCGGTGTCATTCGAGTTGGCGACCATGCGTACTTGGGTCACGGTCACAACAAAGGGTTTCCGACATGTATTGAACTTGCGACCGGGAAGGTCGTGTGGGGCGGTGCGAGGGCTCGGGGTGTCGGGAGCGGATCGGCTGCGATTTCGCTGGTGGGGGAGAACCTTGTTTTCCGGTATGAATCCGGCGAGCTGGCTTTGGTGGCCGCGAATCCAAAGGGATATCAGTTGAGAGGCGCGATTAAGCCGGAATACAAGAAGGGGCGCAGTTGGGCTCACCCGGTGATTTGCGGCGGCAAGATGTACCTCCGCGAGCAGAATAAGCTGATGTGTTACGAGCTTTAGAAGTCATCAGCTGCCTCGGTGGCCTTGGTGAAGTTCAGGACTTCGCCTTCAGTTCGTCAATCTGCTGGAGGATTTTCTCTGACTCGGCTGTGGCATCAGAGAAGCCGACAATGTCACCTTTTCGCTGTAGTTCCACTGCTTCTTCCAGCTTCTTGGCGTACTTCTTCTCCAGCTCCTTCACGGGATCTTTCTTCAGCCAGCCCAGCATTGTTCCGCCTCCGCAATGATGAAGTTCGTGCGGTTATAGGCGGCTTTCTTGCTTTGGCTGATGGAACCGTCGCAATAGAGCCGAAAGTCGAGCCGAGTTTCGCTACTATTTCGCGTTCAACGAATTCAACGAAACGAACAGACGAAGAGATTTTAGAACCATGATCGTTAGCGTGGACTGGCTTCGCGAATATGTCGCGGCCGATATGCCTCTGGATAAACTTACCCACCAACTCACGATGTCTGGCTTGAACCTTGAGGACATCGCTCCTGCTGGCGACGACACAGCAATCGACTTGGAGGTCACCAGCAATCGTTCGGATTGCCTCGGGCATATCGGCGTCGCTCGAGAAATCGGTGTCTTGTTTGCCCAGGAACTGTCGATCCCCGATGCGAAACTGCCGCATGGTGAAGGCGCGGTTGCCGATGTGACCTCGGTTCAAATTGAATGCGAAGACGCGTGTCCGCAGTACACCGCTCGAGTGATCAAAGGTGTGAAGATCGGCCCCAGTCCCGAGTGGTTGGTTAAGCGGCTTGAAGCCGCGCACTGGGACTACAAGGAAGGGAAGTCGAAGTACAAGAGCATCAACAACGTCGTTGATATTACGAACTACGTGATGCTGGAATGTGGCCAGCCACTGCACGCGTTTGACTTTGACAAGCTCGGCGAGGATCGCATTGTTGTCCGGAATGCGAAGAAGGGTGAAAAGATCACCGCCATCGATCAGCGCGAGTACGAGCTTGATGAGCAGATGTGTGTCATTTGCGATGCGGAAAAGCCGGTCGCGATTGGTGGAGTGATGGGCGGTCTTGAGTCGGAGATTAGCGAAGGGACGACTGATGTATTAGTCGAGGCCGCTGCCTTCGCGCCGCTGTCAATTCGTCGGACAGCGCGGAAGTTGAAGTTGTTTAGTCCGTCTTCGTATCGGTTCGAGCGAACGGTGGATCGTCGGCAGATTGATTGGGCAAGCCGGCGTTGCTGCGAGCTCATTCTGCAAATCGCTGGTGGAACTTTGGTCGAAGGAGTCGCTGTGGCGGGTTCCGAAGCACCGGAAAAAAGAGAACCCGTGAAGTTGCGGTTCTCACAGGTTCCTCGAATCGTTGGTGTTGATGTTTCGGCTGCAGAGCAAACGAAGATTCTGAACGACCTTGGCTTGGCGACTGTGGAAGTGTCTGAGGCGGAAGCGTTGTTCGAACCACCGTCGTGGCGTCGTGATCTTTCGCGTGAATGCGATCTCGTCGAAGAGGTTGCTCGGATTCACGGCTACGAGAATATTCCCGACGACGCAAATCTAGCAGTTGTCGCAACGGCGAAGTCGAAGCAAGACCGAGTGACCGATCGCGTTCGAGATACGTTGATTGCTCTCGGGTTCTTCGACTGCGTGACGTTGTCGTTTGTCTCGGCTGATCAAACGCAGCAGTTCAATCCACGCGGCCTGTCCAGCTTTGTCTCTGTAGACCACTCGACGCGCCAAAAAGAAAATGTCCTTCGCGCGAGTTTGGTTCCAAGTCTTCTTGCGTGTCGGCGTGACAATGAGCGGCATGGGACTGCGAACGCCGAGCTGTTCGAGATTGCTCGAGTTTATCTGGCTGCAGACTCAACAGCTGAAGAAGTCCAGGTAGAGCCGCTTACAATCAGTGGCGTGTGCGGGCGACCGTTTCTTGGTGGCGGTGAGGACGACATCAGAGGTGTCGTCGAAACGCTTGCGAAGTCTCTGAATCGGTCCGCCATTGTGACGGCGCGACCGAGTGAGCTTGGGCAATTCGAGGCGGGCCGTGGTGCTGAGATTTTGCTGAACGGTGAGCACTGGGGTTGGGCGGGCGAGTTGTCTTCTGATGTGGTTAGCGCGACGCAACTCCGTGATGGAGTTAGTGCTTTCGAATTGACTTTGGAGCCGCTGATCCAAATCGCTGAACTTGAGCCAAGGTTCTCGGCTCTTCCAGCCTTCCCTTCAGTCGCGCGAGACTTGAACTTTGTGCTCGATGAATCGGTCACGTGGGAGCAGTTGTCAGGCTGCGTGACTGCACACGGTGGCGACCTTTTGGACTCTGTTAGCTTCGCTGGTCAGTATCGAGGCAAGGGTATCGAATCAGGTCGTAAGTCTTATGTTCTGACCAACCGATTTCGTTCAGCAGAACGAACGCTGACATCGGACGAGGTAGAGCTGGCTCAGCAAGCGATTGTCGCTGCGTGCGAGTCCCAGTTAGGCGCGACTCTGCGTGCGTGATGTTAAGATGGGTAATTGCGCGGGGCAATTAAGCGTCGTCATGCGTGGTTGTTGCGGCTTTTCTGGATTTTCGGGTAGGGACGCTTTAACTGCTCTTTCCGCCACGCTTAAATGCCGGCACGTGCGATTCTGATCGCACTTGACGTACCCGGACTACAGCAGCGTGGCTTCGAACGGACTCGACGCGTTCCACGGTGACGGACGCGATCTTCTCCTGCTCGCCCGGATCACATATCGGCTTTTTATTGTGCGCCGGGGGCGATGCAACGCTCCCCTGACCCAGTGACTGTTTGTCACACCGATGCGTCTAGTTTTCCAAAGAGGAGGTTACTGTGTTTAAGAACTTGTACGTGCCAGCAGCACTCGTTGCTGTACTCGGCATCCCGGCATTTGCCGGTCAATGTGGAAGCCCTTGCAGCTCACCCTGCAGTGCTCCAATTCAGACACCTTGTGTGTCTCAGGGTTACATGAATGTTGGTGGCGGAATCGTCAGCAACGGGTATGCAACCATGTCTGGCAGCATTGTTGCTGCTCCAATGCAGGCAGCAGCCTGCGGCCCTCAGTACCAAACTGTGACACGAACCATCATGGTTCCACAGCAGGTCACTGAAATGCGAACTGTCAACGCCACTGAGTACCAGACTCAGCAGCGAACTCGCACTGTGACACGTCAGGTTCCTGTCCAGGAAACCAAGACACGTATGGTCACCGTGATGAAGGCTGTTCAGCAGACTCGCGAAGAACAATACACAGTTTCTGTGCCTGTTCAGCAGACTCGCGAAGAAACTTACACCGTCATGGTTCCAGTTCAGGAACAACGCACTTCAATGCGAACTGTTTGCCGAACTGTTACTGAGCCGCAAGAGCAGACTTACACAGTCATGGTTCCTGTTCAGCAGACCAAGACTGCAATGCGAACAGTTTCAAAGACTGTTGACGACACACAAGAGCAGACCTACACAGTTAACGTTCCAGTTCAGGAAACGAAGACTGCAATGCGAACGGTCACAAAGACTGTCTTCGACACACAAGAGCAGACTTACACAGTCAACACTCCTGTGCAGGAAGAGCGTCAGGCAATGCGAACAGTTTCAAAGACTGTTTACGACACTCAAGAGCAGACTTACACGGTTAACACTCCAGTGCAGGAACAACGCACTGCGATGCGAACTGTCTGCAAGACTGTTATGGAACCACAAGAGCAGACCTACACTGTTTCTGTTCCTTACCAGGAAGCTGTTACAGCAACGCGAAGTGTCTGCAAGACTGTTCCTGTGACTCAAATGCGAACTGTTTGTCAGGATCAGGGTCACTGGGAAGAACGCCCGGTTGCTACAGCGTCATACACAACCGGCTGCGGTGCAGCGATCGGTGGTTGCGGCGTTGTTAACACTGGCATCGTTAGCTCTGGTTGCAACAGCTGTGGCACAATTGCTCCAGCGTGTGGCGGCTGCAGCCCATGCGGTACTGTTGCAAACACTGGCTGTAACAGCTGTGGTTCAGCGGTAATGGCAGGCACCATTGGTGCTCCAATGTCTGGCTACGTTTCAACGCCAGTCATGTCGGCTCCAGCTGTTGCCTCTTGTGGTACTCAGCGAGTTTGGGTTCCAAATCAGGTTCAGACTCAGGTTCCTTACACGACTTACGTGCAGCAGCAGGAACAGGTTCCTTACACCTACAACGTGACTAAGTACCGTACCGAGACACAGTCTCGAACGATTCAGGTTGCACGTCAGGTCCAGGAGCAGGTTCCTTACAACTACACCGTGACTGTCATGAAGCCTGAGACCAAGACTCGTTCAGTCCAGGTTGCTCGCGTTGTAACAGAGCAGGTTCCTTACACCTTCACTGTTACTGTCATGAAGCCTGAAACCAAGACTCGTACCGTCCAGGTTCCACGTACTGTTACTGAGCAGGTTCCTTACACCTACACAGTGACTGCGATGAAGCAGGAACAAAAGACCCGTACGATTCAGGTTCCACGTACTGTTACCGAGCAGGTTCCTTACACCTACACGGTTAACGCTTGTGAAGCTCAGACAAAGACTCGTACTGTCAACGTTTCTCGTCAAGTTCAGGAACAAGTTCCTCAGACCTTCACTGTGACTGTCATGAAGCCAGAGCAGAAGACCCGCACTGTTAACTTCACGACATACCAGAACGAAACTAAGACTCGTACTGTGAACTACACTGAAATGGTTCCAGAACAGCAGGAACAGTCTTACACAGTTACAAGCTACAACTCTGTTTCGGAAGAAGTTCCTTACACAGTGAGCGTACCTGTAACTGTTCAAAAGCAGGTTCCTTGCACAGTAACTAAGATGGTCCCACAGACTGTCACACAGCAGGTTCCAGTTCAGTCCTGCGGTGGTTGTGCAACTTCAACTTGCGGTGCTGCTTACGGTTCTGTCATCTCAACCGGTGGTTGTGGTGCATGCGGTACAGCAGTAGCTGCTCCAGTCATCAACTCAGTCGGCGGTTGCTGCAACTAGTTGTTGACGAAAACTTGTGAATCCGAACCCCGCAGTCTTTTTGGCTGCGGGGTTCTTTTTTGCTACAACTCTGCGATTGTTAATTTCGGTACCTTAAAGGTGAGCCATGCGTCGGTCGCTTTTGCTAGTTCTCGCTGTCACGTTTTGCACCTCAACTGCTTTCGGTCAAAAGCAACGTGAGGTTATGGTCGTTCATCCGGATGTCGTCGTTAAGAACCGCTCAGGAGACAAGGTTCCTGTTGGGCTGGGCGATGTGCTTACCGTGACATCAGAGAAAGACGGGTTCCTCTGGGTTCCACGCCTCAATGGATGGGCCCCAAAAGAAGATACTCTCGATGTCAAAGACGCCGTGCAGCTCTTCTCAGCCACAATCAAAGAGAAACCATCCGCCCAGGCATGGCACCATCGCGCGAAGGCGTGGTATGCGTTGGGGCGATACCAAAAAGCGATCGACGACTTTGATCAGGCAATTGCGATCGCCAGAACGAAACGCTTATCTGATCGGTCGGACGACAAGGATCGAATGGTTTCGCTGCAGATCAACCGGGCCAATGCTTATCGCGAACTCGGTAAGGCAGACAGAGCCATTCAGGGCTACACATCAGCATTGAGTTTGG
>JBGCDN010000857.1:0-6539 GCA_045105495.1 Planctomycetaceae bacterium | reverse complement strand
AGCCGCCATCCTGACTGATGATGGCAAAGTCTTCGTGGGCTGCAATGTTGAGAACGCATCGTTCGGTCTAACAATCTGCGCGGAACGGGTGGCCGCAGCAACGGCTGTCGCTGCAGGCGAAAAGAACTTCGTACAGCTTGCCCTGTCGTTGCCGGAAGGCGGTTCTCCATGTGGAGCGTGTCGACAGGTTCTTTCTGAGTTCTGTGACAACCTGGAGATTTTCATCGACGATTCTGATCGGGAGGATTCCGTTCGAGAAACGACGTTGGCAGAACTGCTGCCCGATCAATTCACGTTCGAAGCCTGAGTTTTGACCTGAACCACGGATGGAACTATGTCACAACTCAAAGTTGCCTTTTGGAACCTGCAGAATCTGTTTGACATTCACGTCTCAGAAATCGCAGCCGACCTCGAATACACACCAGCCAACGGCTGGGACAACACCGCGCTCAAACAGAAACTAACCGCGCTTGGCGAAGTCGTTCGATCAATGCATGACGGGAATGGTCCGGACCTGCTGGGCATCTGCGAGATCGAAAACGAAGGCGTCGCAGAGCAACTGATCAATCGTTGTGGTCGCTGCGACTACGCACTCGCCCATGTTGATAGCCAGGACATTCGCGGCATCGATACATCGTTGATTTATTCAACGGAGAAGTTCGAACTAATCGATCGCCCAACAGAACATTTGGTTCATCTGCGATTCCCGACACGCGATATTTTTGAAGTGCGGTTGCGAGTGCGAGCAAACGGGGCGGAGTTGGTTGTGCTGGTGAATCACTGGCCGTCGCGAAGCCGAGGTCGCTATGAAACGGAAGCTTATCGACTAACGGTCGCCAGTCACGCCGGCCGGGTTGTGGATAGCTTGCTGAAATACGATCGCAGCGAGTACTTCGACTTGCCACCGAAAGCTGGTTCACTCTCGAGACTCAACAACCGCTGGAACCGCAACATTCTGTTAATGGGTGATTTCAACGACGAACCGTTTGATCGAAGTGTTTTAGAGTTCCTTCGAGCCTCTAAGGGGGTCGATCACCTTGAGGAACCAGTGAAGCTCTCGCGCGGTGGGCTTCCGTCCTACAAATCCTACGCGGGTCGCCGAGCCTATCTCTTTAACTGCATGTGGTCGCAGCTTTCGCGGGCCGATCATGGCACGCACTATTTTTCGGGTGGTACCAACACGATGAGCCTGCTGGATCAGTTCATGGTTTCGCGTGGTCTGTATTTTGGAAACAGCGGGCTACGAATTGGGTTCGCTGAAGAAGGCGTCCCTGACGCTCACATCTTCAAGCCAGACGTCATGACAACTCGCAAAGGCCGGCCCCGAAGCTTTGATCGCAAAACACACCGAGGCTACAGCGATCACTTTCCGATTGAGATGACGCTGGACGTTCTCGATAGCGATTCTTAGCTGGTGGATCGCTACGCGGAGACTCGAAAGGCAAACGTCATTTCGTCAAGCCAATGCTTTCAAAATCGTGCTGACGATCCAGTCAGTGTCTTCGAGCCCGACTGAAATTCGAATGAGGTAGCGTGAAACTCCGCACGCTTCAACGAAATCCAGTTCGTCGTAGTGAGCGAGAATGGTGTAGGGACAGCACAACGTAAAGTTCGTTCCGAGATTCGGTCCCTTCGAAATCTGCAAAGCGTCGTACACCTTCGGCGCGTTCACGGAGGGGTTCTTGAGCAGAACCGAAAGCAGCCCACCGAAACCCGAATCGAACTGTTCGTCTCGAATCTGGTTGAACCGATCCGCTGAATCGTCGGGATAGTAAACTCGTTCGACGTTGGGATGCTCTCGCAGGGCCTCCACCAACGCCGCAGCAGACGTGTTGATCTTTTGAACTCGCTGGACGACATCGACACTATTGGCGGCCAGCACTTCAGCATCTTCGTCGGCCAGTAGATCCTCGTACTCGCTACTGAGCGTTGTCTTAAAACGTTCGTAGTAACTTGTTCCCGGCACAGTCACCAAAGCTCCGGCCATGATATCGCCACCGCCGGAAAAGAACTTCGTCAGACTGGTGGTTATGATGTCCGCGAAAGGGCGAACATCCACGTTAATCATGCCGCCGAGCGTGTCGTCAATAACCATGGCGAATCCGAACTCACGAGAAATTTCGTGAAGCTTCGGCAGGTTCGGAATGGTGAGCAATGGATTCCCTGGCGCCTCGGAAAACAGGTGGCCGAGACCAGATGTCTTCGCCTCTTCCACCAGACGGTGCATGTCGTCAGCGTTGCCGTGAGGATGAAAGACGACAGATTCCGATCCAAACCGATCCAGAATCTTGTGTGTATCCACGTAGGGAAATCCAAACTGGCTTGAACGCAGTTCTTCTCGGTGAGTCAATCGATATGCGGCGTAAATCGCGGCCATGCCGGACGGAAACAAGTACACATCTTCAGGGCTGACGTGCTGTAAATCAGCCACCCGCTGTCGGATAGTTTGCTTTGCCGCCGAGTTCGAAATGGACTGCGGTTCCCCACCCAGACAAGCTTCTGCCGTTCGTGACGAAATTCCTTCTCCAGCGTGCTGCCAATACTCACGCAGCAAGTATGCGTCTTCGTCGCTGGTTGATGTGAGCCAAACGCCACAGGACGTCGAATGAACCAGCGCTGGCCGCCGCTCATCGGCATTCACTGACGTCCGATGCGACACGTAGTCAGCACAACGTTCTGCTGATGCCTTCGTCGGTAGCGGCAGACAACTGCCCGGTTCGACACCAATGTCTCTCGCGAGCTTCTCGCGGAGTTGAACCACTAACGGGTTCATAAAGAACCGAGGATAGCCGGTGCTGAACTTCGAGATGACAGACTCGTCACCCTCTTCGTAGCCAACGTTGTGTTCCCACAGCGGCATCGCCACAGAACAGGCGTGAGGACTATCCGGGATGGGTTTCCCAAGGTCCTCGGCACGCCAAATCGGTTCCGGCAGATCCCAATGCGGTTCGTCAGATGCCACTGCCATCGAACTGATCTATCTGTAGTGAGTGATCCATCGCCAGTGCTGGTTGATCGACGCGACATCGTCCAACGATCGTTGCCGGGACACCAGCAACGGTGCAGTGTTCTGGCACGTCATTCAAGACCACGCTTCCGGCACCAATGCGAGAACCTTTGCCAACTTCAACATTACCGAGAACCTTCGCACCGGCTCCAATCAAAACACCTTCGCGAACCTTCGGGTGTCGATCACCGACTTCCTTACCGGTTCCTCCCAGCGTCACTTCGTGCAACATCGAGACGTTGTCTTCAACAACGGCAGTCTCACCGATCACAACTGACGTAGCGTGATCCACCAAAATCCCCTTGCCCAGTTTGGCGGCGGGATGAATGTCGGCTCCAAACGTTTCTGACATTCGATTCTGCAAATACAGCGCGAGGATTCGGCGTTCCTGCTTCCACAGCCAATGTGCCACGCGGTAGGAAATCAGAGCGTGCACGCCTTTCAGGAACAAGAACGGAACCAGGCAGCAGTTCACAGCCGCATCACGTTCCTGCACCGCACAAATATCAGCGCGGATGGCGAAGCCAATATTTGGATCATTCTTGAACGCTTCTTCAATCACTTCACGCAGCATCATGGCGGGCAGATTCGGGCCTGCCAGCTTGCCAGCGATGTGAAAGCTCACCGCATCTTCAAGGTATTGATGGTTGAGAATCGTCGAGTGCAGAAAGCTGGCGAGGTTCGGATCGTTCGCCTGTTCCGCGCTATCGCGGATGGACTTCCACACCGGATCTCCGAAGTCAGTCGACATCGCCGGTTCCGTAAGTTGTTTCGTGGTAGGGCCTAAGGATACTCGCGACGAGAACCAGAACGCCAGCCAGTCTGTTGTTCATCAGCGGTCCGGTTGTAGCAGCTGTGACGTCCGAACCGACTGCGTTCGCTGCAAACAACATGGGCTGTGGACTATTTGCGACCTGTGCCCAAAAGGCGACCTAGGTTCCATTAACTCCCCCTCAACGCTCTTACTTCATGAATGGACAAGGATGTTCGTTCGCCGCGAACCGTTGCGCCCCCAGTGCATCGGCAGATGAGTATTTCAGGGGAAACCCAATGAAGGCGAAAACCGCCGGATCGCTTTTGGTTGTCGATGATGACAAACAAATTCTGGATGCCATGGCTGACTACCTCAGAAGCCTGGGCCATAGAACCGAAACCGCTTTAACCTGCACCGAAGCCATGGAGCGGATGCAGGAATTCCCGTTCGAAGTCGTCGTGTGCGACGTCAACCTGCCCGATAAAGACGGGTTCGAACTGCTGGAATGGTCGAGAGAAAATACACCCGAAACAGCAGTGATCATGCTGACCGGATTCGGAACCATCGAAAGTGCTGTTGAAGCAATTCGCGATGGTGCGTTCGACTATCTGACCAAGCCATTGATTGATCAGGAGCTGCAGCTCTCGATCGAACGAGCTATTGAGAAGCGTCAAATTCTCGAAGAGAACCGCAACCTCAAGGCACAACTTACTGAGAAGTTTGGCGTCAACAACATCATCGGCCACGACTTCAAAATGCTGAAGATGTTCGACGTGATGGAGAGTGTCGCTCGAACTCGAACCAACGTTCTGATTCTCGGCGAAAGCGGTACCGGCAAAACCATGACCGCCCGCGCGATTCATGAACTGAGTGATCGTAGCGAGAAACCATTCGTCGAGGTTGCCTGTGGCGCGTTGCCGGAGAATCTCCTGGAAAGCGAACTCTTCGGCCACGTCGAAGGCGCGTTCACCGGAGCTTCCACCAATAAGATTGGTAAGTTCCTGCAGGCTGAAGGCGGAACTCTGTTCCTGGACGAAGTGGCGACCGCTTCACCAGCACTGCAAGTGAAGCTACTTCGCGTGCTTCAGGATCGTGAGTTCGAACCGGTTGGCGGCACAGAGACGCACAAGGTCGATGTACGACTGGTGCTTGCCACCAACGCCGATCTGGAAGAGTTGGTTCAACGTGGTGAATGCCGCGAAGACCTTTACTACCGGATCAACGTAGTGTCACTGACACAGCCGCCGCTTCGCGAACGCATCGGCGACATTCCATTCATCACAGACCACTACTTCAAAGCGTTCTGCCAACAGAATGGTCGCGACCTCAAAGGCATCAGTGCAGACGCAATGCGGCTGCTGCAGGAATACGCCTGGCCGGGTAATGTCCGCGAGCTTGTCAATGTTCTGGAACGAGCAGTCGTTCTATGCCGTGGCAACGAGGTCACTCGAAACGATCTGCCAGAAAAGCTCACCAACGAGTCTCTCGCTCAGGCAGCAATTCCAGCTGCAGCATCCGGTAATAACTCTTTGAAGGCTGCACTGTCAGCACCGGAGAAGCAACTGATTGTTGACGCTCTGGAACAAAACGGTTGGAACCGACAAGCCACTTCGAGGATGCTCGGCATCAATCGAACAACGCTGTACAAGAAGATGAAGAAGTACGGCATCTCGTTCGAAACTCATTACGCTGCGTCCATGCAGTAGCTTGAGACTTCGCGACACCAAGACTCAAAGGGCAGCCACTCGGCTGCCCTTTTTGTTTGGCCCGGGCCAGGTGAAAACAGGTTCTCACACTCTGCCGCCGCAACTTACGCCTTGTACGGCAGACCGAAGTAGTCATGGATGAACTCTTTGAGATCGCCCTCATGCTTGGCATATTGGACCAGCGTGTAAAGCTTCTGTTGATCACGAAGTAGCTTGGCCGCAAGTAATTCCTGATCTCGCAACTGGTCGGGAAGCTCCGTCATCACATCCAGATTCATCGGACGCCACGTTCCGGCAATCACGCCGTAACGATCCATCATCGACAATACGGTTTCCAGACGGTGGTCGTGTTTAGGTCGATTGATGGCCTTCTCTGCAAGCCAGTCGAGTCCGAACGAGTCTATCTTCTCCTTCTCGTCGATCAGTATCTGGTAAACGCGTTCGTAGAGTTCTGCTTCAGGGTTGCTCCAGCGAATAAACTCCATCTGCGTAGTCAGGTCGCGTTCGTCGTAGAGCAGAACACACTCTGACGGCTTTCCATCCCGGCCAGCTCGACCGATCTCCTGGTAATACGATTCCATGGCGTTTGGGATGTCAGCATGGATTACGAATCGAATGTCTTCCTTGTCGATTCCCATACCGAACGCGTTCGTCGCGAGCACAAGGTTGTCGCGACCTTCCATGAACTGATTCTGAACCCGACGGCGATCATTCCGTTCCAGCTGGCCGTGATAGCAAAGATGATCAATGCCACGCTTTCGCAGAGCGTCACTGAACTGATCGAGCGTCTTGATGAGCGTGAAGTAAACGATACCGCTTCCACTACCGTCTTTGTGATTCTCGTAGATCGAAACAATCTGTTCGATCTTTTCGTCGTCGCCCCATGTGTCCGCCACACGCAGAGACAAGTTGGGCCGATCAATTCCCTCATGGAACAGACGTACTTCATCCTGTTCAAGCCCAAGCTGCCGGACGATATCTGCCTGCACGTCCGGGGTTGCGGTCGCCGTGAGAGCAATCGTGGTCGGGTTTCCGAGAATGCCGCGGAACTCTTCCAGCCGCGTGTAGTCAG
>JBGCDN010000856.1:0-7774 GCA_045105495.1 Planctomycetaceae bacterium | reverse complement strand
ATGAGAGGCGTGGTCACCGACGCCCCAATATGAGACTCAACCGGCTCTGGTGAAACGATCCCATACGCGCCGCAACGAACCTGACGGCCGACCAGCATTGGCATAGCGGATTCCATCGAGACCTTGAGCAACGCTGCCGATGCATATGAAGGGCGGGCAGAGCGCGAAGCGAAGGTACCTGTGGGCTAGGACGGATTAGGCCCTCTCCGGGCCTGATAGCCCGACTCTCCCGCGGGCGGGAGAGTGTCTTGCCGGGGCGGCGCGTAAAAAGAGCGGCTTCGATTTCTCGAAGCCGCTCTGCAATTAATCAGAGTCACCGACTGACCGGCCTGAACCCAACTTGGCCACACCCAACGTACCAACCGGCACCCCGATGCAACTGGAAGTTGCCTATTGGCAGGCTTCGCAGTCGGGGTTGTCCAGGCTGCAGGCTTCGACGTTGGTCATGTCGGTGGCTGGGACAACGTGTGGTGCTGGAGCTTCAGCTTGTGGGGCTTCTACTCGGTTCACCGCTATGTCTGAAGAGGCACTCTTGCTCTTCATCCAGCGTGGTTGAACACCAAACTTGTTGATGTCGACCGTGGACTTTTCAACCTGCGTCGCTGCAAGGGTTCGCAGGTAGTAGGTTGTCTTGAGGCCAGTTTCCCAAGCGTACATGTACATCTCATGCAGCTTCTTGCCGCTTGGTTCGCACATGTAAAGGTTCAGGCTCTGGCCCATGTCGATCCATTTCTGGCGACGAGCAGCACAGTCGATGATCCACTTTGGATCAATTTCGAAGGCGGTCTGGTAGCGATCGCGAATTTCCTGCGGGATGCGAGGAACCTCGGCCAGCGTGCCATCGAAGTACTTGAGTGCTTCAAGCATGTCCGCATCCCAGAGGCCGAGGCCTTTGAGTTCGTTGACCAGAGCGATGTTCACATGAGTGAATTCACCACTGAGGTTACTCTTCACGTACAGTTGCTTGTACGAAGGTTCGATGGACTGGCTAACGCCGATGATTGTGGAGATCGTTGCTGTTGGAGCGATCGCCATGACGTTGCTGTTTCGCATGCCGTACTTGGCAACAGCTTCGCGAACCGGCTTCCAGTCGAGTGCGGCAGATCGATCAATGTTGATCGGGCAGCCACGTTCCTGTTCCAGCAGATCAAGCGTATCGATTGGAAGCAGTCCGCGATCCCATTTTGAACCGGGATAGGTTTCGTAGGTGCCGCGTTCCTGAGCAAGTTCTGCACTGGATCGAATTGCGAAGTATGAAATGGCTTCCATACTTTGGTCTGCGAATTCGACAGCAGCCTGGCTGGCGTAACCGATTCCCTGGGCCGCAAGAGCGTCCTGGAAACCCATCAGGCCAAGGCCGACCGGGCGGTGCTTCCTGTTGCTGAACTCAGCTTCAGGCGTTGGATAGAAGTTGATGTCGATGACGTTGTCGAGCATTCGCATTGCAGTGCAAATGGTCTCTTCCAGCATCTCAAGGTTCAGCTTTCCGTCTACCACGTGTCGGTACAGGTTGACCGAACCAAGGTTGCAGACAGCGGTTTCCTTGTCGGATGTGTTCAGCAGAATCTCAGTGCAGAGATTACTGCTATGCACGACACCAACATGGTCCTGAGGCGACCGCACGTTTGATGGATCTTTGAAGGTGATCCACGGGTGGCCGGTTTCGAACAGGCGAGTCAGCATCTTTCGCCAAAGTTCAATCGCTTGAACCTTGCGAGTTTGCTTCATCTTGCCTTCTGCAACCATCTGCTCGTATTCGAGGTATCGCTTTTCGAATGCTGAACCAACCAAGTCGTGCAGATCAGGAACATCGTGCGGACTGAAAAGCGTCCATTCTTCCTTGGCCTTCACTCGCTTCATGAACAGGTCTGGAATCCAGTTTGCCGTGTGCATGTCGTGCGTACGACGACGGTCGTCACCGGTGTTCTTTCGCAGGTCGAGGAATTCTTCGATGTCCAAGTGCCATGTTTCGAGGTACGAACAAACCGCACCCTTTCGCTTGCCACCCTGGTTCACTGCAACTGCCGTGTCGTTCACGACTTTCAGGAATGGAATGACACCCTGGCTGGCACCATTGGTTCCCTTGATGTGCGAGTTGGTCGCACGAATCTGGGTCCAGTCGTTGCCAAGACCGCCAGCCCACTTGGAAAGGCGAGCGTTGTCTGAGACCGCCTTGAAAATGTGTTCCAAGTCGTCTTTGACAGTGCTGAGGTAGCACGAGCTTAGCTGCGGATGCAGTGTTGCCGAGTTGAACAACGTTGGTGTCGCAGAGATGAACCGATGCGACGACAGAATGTTGTAGAACTGAATCGCACGGTCTTCTCGGTCGTCGCCTTCTTTGCTGGCGAGGCCCATGGCGACTCGCATCCAGAAGTATTGAGGTGTCTCAATACGACGGCCGTCGATGTGTAGAAGGTATCGGTCGTAAACCGCCTGGAGACCTGGATACTTGAAGAGGGCGTCACGTTCCGGCTTCAGTGCGGCACCAATTTTGGTGAGATCAAACTGCCGGAGATCTGGTGTCAGTCGTTCAGCGATGATGCCGTCGATGACGTAATGTTCAAACTGGTTGTAGTACAGCTTGCTGTATTCTTCGTCTTCGATTGGAGCGTTACCGAGTGCTTCATTGGCGATGACCATCAGCATCAGCCGTGATGTAACGACGTCATAAGCCGGGTCACTCTCAATACGACATCGCGCGGCCAGGATCATGGCGCGGTAGATTTCGGTGATTGAGATGCCGTCGAAGATCGACTTCAGAACCTCTTCCAACATGTCGTCGACAGAGCAGACGTCGGTCAGACCTTCACATGCTTTTTCCATACGTCGGCGAATACGAGCTTCGTCGAATGGAACCCGAAGACCGTCTTCCAGCTGAATCTGCAGGGTTGATGCTTCTTCAGCTTCCAGTTCATGCAGCGGTTCCGTTGCACGAAGAGAACGGATCTTCGCGTGTTCGGCTCGGTAGACGATGTACTTACGGGCAACTCGGTAGTGCCCGCGTTTCATCAGCATGAGTTCAACGAAGTCCTGGATCTTTTCAACGTCGGCACCGTCAGGGGTTGCCGCTGCGGCAGAGATCTCATGGGCGACCTCCTCAGACATCTCCAGGACCTCGGTCGAAACCGAATCGTCCAGCGGTTGGTTGTCTGCAAGGTTTAGCTCAGCACGGAATGCATTGGCGACTGCTCGCTCAATCATGCTGGCTTCGAAGGGTACAAGTCGTCCATCACGCTTGCGGACGATCCACTCAGAACGTGCTCGAATCATTCGGAGCTCCTCTTTCTTTCATCTGTGAAAGCCGAGCTTCGTGCCCGGTCGGTTCCATCAGTCCAAAAAGCCGACTACAGGTCGGTCGACACGCTGGAGTTCACTCACAACGGGACGCAAGCTGAGCGCGCATTGCAGTTCGCAAAAGTGCGCGGTGGGAGAGCGTTAGCAGTGGGTGAAAAGCGAGTCTGAATCGACATCCTGTCGAACGAGCTTCCTTGCAAACGGGGGATCAAGATACTTCCGCTGACCATCATGTCAACGCTTCACGAAGTCCCCGGAAAACGACACATTCTCCGTTGGAATTACCCCAAATTTGCTACCGAAGTAGCGGACCTGTATTCCTGTCGTTCCGCATTATGGTGTGGTGTTTCATTTTGTCAACACAATATGTTGTGGTATGGCGGCTTGTTGCCACTAGGTTCGACAAACTGCGGGGAAGCACCTAAATCGAATCGCAAAAATCTACAGTTGGCGGTATCCGCCAGTCGGATTGGGGGGACTTCGTCGCGAATCACGACCGGCGTTGAGGCTGTCGGAATTCTAAAATTTGTACGGTCTAAGGTGCCTGCGGCGTGACATTTCGGAAGCTGATTTCACACGTCCGTGGTCTAAGAAGTTGGTTAGTTTTTGAGCAAGTTCAGGTATTGCCAGATTGCATCAAACTGCACGGCCGCATTTCCGTTGGCGACGTCCCGAATCGATGTCTGACCGTTCGTTGAAAGCTTTGGCATTTTGGTAGTCGTATCTATGCGGGGCGGGTCCAGCATCCAGCGATCGAAGAATGGCCGACGGATTCGGTTCGGAATCTGTTCCAGGTTTACTCCGAGTGCGTCGAATGCGGCGGTTGGTTTCTGATCGCCAACGCCGTGGCACTGCAGGCAATTAAAGCCGCCGTCACGACCAATAAGTTTTTGTCCCAAAGCCGCGCGGTCGTTCGGGACTGGGCGGGACTGTTGGTTGGGGTCGATAGCATGTTGATGGGCCAGGCCTTCAGCGATGATGTTGCCGTAGTTGCCAAAGCGGGGCATACGAATTCGCAGATGGGGTCGCAGTCGGGCTTTGTTTTCGCCCGAGATAAATTTCGCCATCCAGCCTGTCTGGAACTTTTCACCAGCCCATGTGATGGGAGGCAGTGTTTCCGGATTGTTGCCGCGGAAACCTTCTTCCATGAAAATCTCTCTGTAGGCTCCAAGCTTGCCGTCACGAGTATGGCAGGCATTGCAGTTGAGCTTTTCAATGGCGCGTTCGGCGGCCTCGGCGGGGTTGTGATGGGCGAGTGACGTCAATCCGTTGCTGATGAATCCGAACAGGTCACGTTTTTGTTGGTTGGTGAACCTGTAATTCGGAGCGTCGCCACGTTTCTCTGTTGTTGGAGCGAGGCAACCGGTCGGTTTAGCAGACAGTCCACGCGTCGCGTTCTGTTGACGATTATCAACTGCGTGACAATTCGCGCAGCCGACAGAGCCGAACAGGATTTTGCCTTGTCGGGGATCTCCCTGGTTTTCGAACTCGGTCGCGTCCGCGGTGTCTTCGCGGAGCCACGCAGCAAGGTTGCCTGCTTCTGCGTCAGTGAGGTCGAAGTTGGCCATTCGCCGCGACGCTTGGTGTTTGCGTGGAGCGACCAGGAATTCGGCGAGGGCGTTCGGTTTGTACTTTCGATTCACGTGGTGAAGTGATCGCCGATCGTAGTCGTCCGATTCTGTGACAGAACTGGTTCGATGACACGCAATACACCCAAGGTCTTCGTAGAGGATTCGACCGGCCTTCATGTCAGGTGCGGTTGGTGTGCTGTCGTTGAATTCGCCCAGAGTGGAGATGTACGCAGCGATATCCATCGCGTCCGATTCGCTGGTTGGCCCGTGCAGAACCGATGGCATGTTGGTGTCTGGTCGCATACTCGTCGGGTTCAAAATCCAGTCTCGCAACCAGGATGCCTGGAACCGATCGCCAGCGTTTGTCAGATCGGGTGCAGTATGCTTGAGTTCTGGCATGCCATTGGTTGTGTCTATTGAATCTGGGAGTGCATGGCAGCGAATACATCCGCTCTCTGCGAAGAGAACGCGGCCGTTTCGCAGGCCATGTCCTTTGCTGAGGGCATCGCGACGAGGGTCATGTTGCAAAGCAGTCGGGGGGATTGGTTCCCAGTCAAATGTCTCTGACTTCCACTCGATTGTGAACCCGGTGTTGGCTCGCATGGATGTCGTGACTTCGATGCTATGTGAGCCTCGCGCGAGGTTGATTGGCTTACCCATCAACACAATCTGGTCGCGCACTTTCACGACTGCTGCTGCAGTTCCATTGGACCGGAATTCGTAGCGACCGGGCCTGCCAATTCGGATTTGCCCAACGAACGCGGCCTGTCTGGTGTCGCCAGAGAACGGGGTTAGTGGCCCGGTGCTTGTTCTTATCGCGGCCATTCGGCTGACGCGGGCGTCCACGACCTTCTGGTCAGCGAAGGACGAGAATCCGCCAGTCGTGAATCGTTGTATCAGGCCTGGTTGTGTTTTCTCGTCAGCAGCAACTCGGGGAGCTGCGTTGTTCATTTTTCGGACGTCGAAACGATTGCCGAGTCGGTTGATGGTCGCGTGCATTTCATTTTCGAACGCGGTTCCATTCGAGTCCTTAAGGGACCATGCAATTTGCATCTGCATGACGGTTTGCAGGTCGTCGATTTCAAGGAACACAGTCTTGCCATCGGGCAGTAACGTTGCCGATTTGGCTCGAACTTCATCGTGCCCTTCCTGCTTGGGGTCGGAAACCTTGTAGTGGGCTGAGCCGTAGTTCTTCGTCCACCGGTAGTTCCATTGGTTGAGAGCATAGTTGCCGACCTGAGTTGCGGTTGTTCGGTCGAGTGCTTCGCTGAATTTCAACTGAATGCCATTGGAAGCAACTTTGTATTCGACGGGCATGTGGGCTGGTTTGCCGGTGTAGCGAACGCGGTAGAATCCGCCGGGCCGAGTTTTGTTGGAGCTCCATCCGAACAGGCCGCAGATGTAAAGCTGGCCGTCTGTTGGATGGAACCGAGCTCGCATGGTTCCGGTGGGGAAATCGAGAGGGAACCGGACGGCTCCGCCTTGGTGGACGCCGCGGACCTGTTCGTAGGGAACCACGAACACCTGACCGGTCCCATAGGAAGTCGAGATGAGATTGCCTGATAGCGGGCCCCATTTATCGCTGGTAACCCACAACGATTCGGCAGGCGAGCGATCGACATTCTTCGGCAGCCACACAACGGGCGGTTCGTAAGTCGTTGGACGTTCGCCTTGGTGGAACGAATACATGTTGCCGTAGAAGCCGCCTTGCCGGACGAGGTTGATGCGGTTCGCTGGTGTCCAATGGCCTTCCTGGTCGCTGGTTGAAAGTTCTCCGTTCGGTCCGATGCCTACACCATTCGCGGCGCGGAATCCGTTGCAGACGATTTGGCTTTGGCTTCCGTCTGAGCTGACTCGGATGAGCGTTCCATGATGCGGAACCAACGAATCCTTGGCATGCCTGGCCGACTTGGCGTAGTAGAAGTTGCCTTTCGCATCGGTCTGCAGGTCCATAGCGAACTCGTGAAAGTGCTCTGTGACCTGATGATCGTTGTTGAAGTTTTCGTAGTAGTCGGTTTCTCCATCACCGTTGAGATCGCGTAGTACAGTGATTTGATCGCGGCAGCAGACGTAGATGTTGTCTTCCACGATCTTCACGCCGAGCGGTTGGAACATGCCAGTGGCGATGCGTTTCCAACTAAGTTGTTCGAGCGAATCGTTGATTCCAGACACGATCCACACGTCGCCGTTCCATGTGCAGATTGCTGCTTTTGATGTGTCTTCAAAGAAGTCGAATCCGCCGAACCGAAGCCACGATTGCCATGGGTTTTCGAACGGCGGTGTTAGTTCGTCAATGACATACGCCTTGCCGGTGTCGTCGTCTGCTAACTTGCCTTCGGTTGTGAGGACTTCTTCAAATCGGGTTGGTCCGCCCTTTGTGAAGTCCCCAAGACCCGCCGGTTGGGGTGATGCGTTTGTTGCCGCTTTGAACTGATCAAGCTTGTCTGCCGGGCCGCTCCAGGTCAGCACCTTGATGCGAGTCGGCGTGGCGTTCGACGGAATGTGCAACCGCAGGGCTGAATCTTTGATACGCCAGGATACGTTCTTCGTATCGCCGATGACGCTGGCTGATGTGATGTTGCTGGTCGGACCGTTGGGGGCGATCGCAGCGACTTCTTCTGCGGTCAGTGTGCGGTTGTAGACGAGGACATCGTCGAGCGTTCCCACCAGACCGTTGGCTTGTCCTCGGGGGAAGTCGTTGGAGGTTCGCCCGAATACAAATCGACTGCGACGCGGGTCTGGTCTTGATTCAAGTTGGCCTTCGCGGTCGAGTTTGCCATCGACGAAGAGCTGAACTCGACCGTCTTTCTTGTGAGTCGCAGCGACGTGATGCCAACGGCCGTCCGCGATAACTTTCTCTCCCTCCACCGCGCCGACCCAGCCGATGTCGAGTGTCAGTCGTCCGTTGC
>JBGCDN010000855.1:0-4886 GCA_045105495.1 Planctomycetaceae bacterium | reverse complement strand
GGTCAAAATGGCCAACATGGTCGATGGCAGAGCCCAACGCCCACTCCACGCGGATGCCCCTCGTCCGCCTGTCCGTGACGAAACTGAAGCAACTGCCGTGCCGATCATCACGCTGGTCGCCAGCAAGGTTGCCGGCAGGATAATGCCAAAGTCAAATAGGCCGTGAAATAGCTGGCTGCACAGTAGGAAGATCGCAGCAACACCCGTTCCTGCAGACTCAATAGTCGTTTTGCGGCCAGAAGCGATGAGCCAGCACGTCAGCAGAACCAACAGTGTGACAATGGCGAGCCCACTAAGCCCGGTTTCAACCGCAATTTCAACGTACTGGTTATCAGCGTTGAAAGCCCAAAGACGTCCAAATTCGCTTACGAACGGCAGGTAGGCGTAGCGATGTGTCCCGAGGCCAGATCCCAAAACAGGTAGGGCCTTCGTGACACCGAGGGCGTCCTTCGCGTGACGAACTCGGGTACGTTCCTCAAGCCTTTCCGTATCTACTCGGGCGATTCGCTCAGCTAGCTGATCATTGACTTCAAGGGTAAGAACAGCGGCTGTGCCTATTCCAAGACCAAGGCCAGCAACGACGAGTGGCCATGCAGAACGACGGCGGACAGAGGTAAAGACTACGACAACGAGTCCGGCGATGCATGCACAAAGCGCTCCACTGCGCGATGTTGATGCGATAATGCCGGCCCCAAGTAGGACGAGACCACAGAGGAGGCAGACCTGCAGAGCTTCCAAGGCAGCGACTCTCGCCAGAAGGGCTGACAGTAGCCCGGTTGTAGCTCGAACCGGACGTCGCTCAATCGACCAAGCAAGTAGTCCAAGACCGGCAGCGATGGTGATGTAAAGGAACGCCATCGCGTTGTTACGGTTAACAAACGAAGCAAATGGGTCTCCACCGTTGGAGAGAACCACGTTCCAAAAGAGCTTTCCGTTCCAGCTGAATTTTTGAATGATCCCAAAAGCAGCCAAGACAAGCCCGTTGCCGAGTAGCCAAGCCCACAGGAGTCGTTGAGACGATGGGGTGCGGAACAATGTATAGCCGATGAAGAAGGCCACGGTTGCGAAGGTATAACGGGCTATTTCCAGGACTGTCAGGTGCGGGTAGAACGAGTACCGCGTCGATTTGATCGGTTCTCCTAAGTCCCACTGGGCGAGCTCCGCCGATTGGGTGACTCGGGAGGTTGTGAGCTCTTGCTCTGCGGGGAGCAATTGCACTGCTCCGAGGCCGATGCCGGCGATCATGGGGATCGCGAGCAAGGGGAATCGGAGGCTGCCAGCTTCTGGTGTCTTTATGGCTCGGATGGTAACGACAATCGTGGCGATAACTGCGGCGATTGTCATGGCTGAGTACAGCCAGACTTGTTCCTGAAACCGGACGCATCCGAAGAACCACGGTGCGAGCGTGATCGCAACGAGCGTGATGGCTCGGCCGAGGTAGATCAAGAACGCAGGTGCGGCTTCGAAGTCGAAGGCACCGGTTCTCGAGCTTCGACTTGATTTATCGATGCTTGGAAGGCTCATTCGGAACGCAGTAGTGGCGTAAGTCGTGCACGCGGCAAACACGACTGAGACTGTAAAACTAAGTCGATTGAGTCAGCAGCGAATTGGCCCGCACTGCCGGCAACCGAAGGCCCTCCCGGCACAGTAGAGAACGTCCTACCGGGCTGATCCTAACGGTCGTATCGGATGCCTTCTCTGGCCGCCGAAGGGCGTATCCGCGTCTCAGCTCGGTTCTCTACCATATTGCAACGGATTTTCGCGTTCACCGCATTAAGAAACGAGGGGCGTTTAAAGAAAATGGGAGATCCGACGTTGAAGAGTCGGATTGGGTTGACGCTACTTCACGCAACCTACGTACTTTTACCCTAAAACAGTCAACTCTGAGGCCGGTTGTAGGGCCTGCTTAGAGACCTGAAACGAGACTAACCCAGCAGGCTGCAGTCGACCTGCGAATTTGCGTCAACTGGGCGAAGCGTGTGTGAAGCAACTTTGGCCATCGGAAGGGGTAGATTCCGTTTTAGATAGCAGACGACTCAATACACGCTGCAGAGTTTCGCTTCAGGCGCCGTCGCCTCTTCATCGCGGCACCCACCGGCTCCAGAGTAGTCCTAATCAACTATACGTTGACGGCTCTTGGCCCACAGATCGATCAGCAGGACGATTGCAGTCGCGAACACAAATAGGGCCAGCAAGACCACCGGCTCGCGGCCTTCGACTGGCCAACCGACTGGCCAAAGCTTCCTCAGAGATCCCAGCATCAACCCACATAGCAGAGCGATGGTGAGATCATGGTGCTTGGTGAGTAGCCACTTCAAGATACGACTGAATGACAGCAACCCAGCGAGGCATCCGAAACAGAAGACCACGATGGTCGTGAAGCCTTCCATTGTGATCTCACCCTTAGGCAGCCCCTTCAGCAGGGCAATAATGCCCTCGTACTTACCGAGGACTCGCAGCAGAAAAGCACCACTGACTCCGGGCAGAATCATGGCACAGATGCCAATCATTCCGCATACGAAGACATACCAATTGCCTTCCGGTGGCGACTGCATTAACCCAAGCCCCATGAACCAGGCGGCAACAATCAGCCCCAGTAGCATGACGGTCACATAGGTTCCGTTCCACTTCGGGATTCGCCGTGACACGATAAGCGTCGAAGCGAGAATAAGCCCGCAAAACACGGCATTTGTCCGAGCTTCGTGGTACTCAAGAAGGAAGTGCATGAGCCGAGCGAGCGACAGGATTCCGGTCGCGATCCCCAGACCAAGCGGAAGTGTGAACCGAAGATCAAGCTTTTGGGCGACCGTTCGAAAGTCGCATTTCAGCAGATCCGTCACCAGCGATGCATCAACACCGGTAATCGCGTTCACCAGACGATGGTAGATCTTCAGAATCAAAGCCACCGTACCGCCAGAGACCCCGGGCACGATGTCTGCCGCTCCCATCAGTATGCCGCAACCGAAGTGTTTCGCGTCTTGCTTCGTCGGCTTGAAAGAGACAGCCTGCTGCGATTGGGTTGGTTCGTCCCGGACTTCTGTGTTCATGGCGTCATCAATACGTGGGCCCGCTGGATGCGGCGAATGTGGCTGGTGGACGGGTTCTGAGCCCACCTGTAGACTCTCATCGGTCAGTTAGCAATCGGTCGTGTTGAGGAATGAACCATTAAGGGCACCGGATTACGCACGAAATTAGACGTTCGCCGAGTCTGGACCTGTGCGAAGTGCGAAAGAACCGTCCGCTTAAGCGGTCACGTCACGAGTCATACCTGCAGTTGTGGCTCTGAGACCAAGTTCATGCAGTTGGATGAGGGACTGCGAATCAGCCGTCCTCATCAGCCGATTCGGCCGGTCCGTGAATTGGAACCCGAACCGGAAGAAGAGACCACCGAACTTGAAGAACCGACAGTGGTGTCTTCGGGATCAGAAACTCCGGAGACCGAATCCGGCATCGGTGATGCATCTCCGCGAAGCGAAACCGCCGAGGCAGTGGCGTTGCCCGAATCAGAGGTTCCAACTAAGCCGGCGAGCGCAGCCGATTCGGATCCTTCGCCTGACGCACCTTCAGAAGTTGACCATTCGTCGGGTGAGGCCAATGAAGGAGAACCGGGGAAACGTCGTCGTAGGAAACGTCGCCGTGGTCGAAAGCCAGACGCTTCGACTAAGACGGGCGCGAACACTGACGACGGTGCTTCAATCTCGCAGGAGCCCAAGTCGGAAGAGAGCGCAGTTTCAGATTCCAATCCGGCTGCCAGCGCGAACGACAATCCGGGAACGCCCGGCGAGACGCCACCGGCTGGTTCTGATGAGACCAAAGAGGGCGACGGCCAAAAACGCCGTAGACGTCGACGACGTGGCCGAAAACGCCGGAAGAAGTCTGACTAGGCAGACACTGCCGGCACAGTCGAGGCCTGCATAACCGTTACAAATCCTCCGTTTGCGCCAAAGATCACGATCGTCACGACCGATAGGGAAGATAAGTTGGTGTGCTTGCGCATCGATTCGGTGGTGCTATCCAGCGCCGCAGCTTTCATCGGGTCTTACCGCTTTGGTGGTCCTGAGGAAGCTCTACGACGTACTCCTTCGGTGAGCGACGGTCATGATTCGTCCTGCTTCAATCCAAACTGCCATTGCTGTCATCGTGCTGACGGCGTCTTCCGCGTTCGCTCAAGGGCCCGGCTACGGACCACCTGCGATGACCAGAGGATTTGTTCCTCCCGGTGTGAGCCATGGCCAAAACGTTGTGAACTACCGAGTGAACCAACACGGTGACCGGTGGAACGACTCACAACCGATCGAAGCATTTCTGCGACAGGTCGGACAACGATCATGGCTGCGTCTTGAGTACCTGCATTGGAACATCGAAGACCCAGGCTCTCGGACAATCGGAGCGCCGATTTCGGACGCGGATGGACGCGAGCCCGTTGAAGTATTCGACCCGAACACCGGGGACACCTTTGGGTTCTCAGTCGTCCCAAACCTGGACAACATTAGTCTTAACGACACCTCAGCTGTCCGCGGAACCTATGGAATGTGGTTCGACGGCGGTTCCATTGAATTCAGTGTCTTCGGTAGCGACGAAGCTCAGGGCTTCATCAACCTACCAGATCTGCAGGCCGGACGATTTGATCCAGATGATCTGACGATCGATACAGGTGTCGGAACCGTCGACAATCCAAACGTCATCATCCCGCTTCTGACTGATGGTCAGCCAGGGTCAATAGCCGACCTGCGGTTCATCGGATTCGATCGCAGCTACCGGGCGGCGTTTCGTAGCCAGTTCTGGGGTGCGGAACTGAACGTCCTTAGCGAACCTCAGTCCTCAGTGAACCCGTTGACATGGCAATGGCTCGGTGGTTTCCGCTACTTCAACTACGACGAACGATT
>JBGCDN010000854.1:0-5513 GCA_045105495.1 Planctomycetaceae bacterium | reverse complement strand
AATCGCGTTGATCCAGCGATAGATCATCGTCGTATCGTTCCGCTCCACTTGGTCGGCGCGACCCATCACCCAACTGGGCACATCGGTGTACAGATACCCAATCAAGTTGCGTTGATCCTTGTGCAGTTCGGTCAACTGTCGGACTCGGGCGGTCACATGATTTTCGAAGTCGACGGAAAACACATCCGGCCGTGGGCCTCGCCCGTGTCGTTCCTGCCAACCCGCCAGTGGAGCCGTGTCGAGCGACGCGATGTAGTAGATCTGTTCCTGATACAGCTTCGGATCAATCGTCGGGTGCGTGTGCTTGCCGAACGTGTTGAAGCCAAGCTCCCGAGTGGTCTTCACCTGAGCGTCAATCCATTTTCTGGCAGCGTCACCTTTCGTGTTGAAGTGGCCACCCGCGCCGACCATGTCCTCGCCGTACTTCTTCAACGTCGCCGCTTTATTGTACGGAGCCAGCCACAGATGCGGCTCGATGTGATTCACGCCGATGCTGACGAATTTTTCACCGTCCGCATTGATGAACCACCACACGCCGTCAATCTGTTTGACGTGGATGAATCCCGTCGCGTCTTCAGCATGTGCGGTGCCAGCAAGCAAGACCAGGATAAGCAATGTCGTGGATCGCTCCGCGATCCAACGCCCCATCTGTCGCCATGTGGCAGTGTCCGATGTCAAACGTCTCATTGTGTTATCCAGGGTCATCGTGAGTCAAAGATGTGAGGAAAGCGTTGGATCGCGGAGCGATCCACGACAATGGGCTAACGGCCGCGGCGAACGCTGTGTTGCTTCCATTTGTTGAATAGCTCTGTGTGAAGCTTACCCAACTCCTCTGGCGACGCGGGTTTGGTTGAGTGTTTATAAACCTCGTCGTTCAGCTTGGTCACCACTTCGATCAGCTTTGTCCGAGGCTGACCGTCCAGCGAAAAGAATCCGTTCTGGTTGTTCTTGGCCAGAGTGTTGCCGCCCTGGTCGTACATGCAGGCGCAATAGGTGACTCCCATGACTCGCGGGTCTTTGAAGTGCCGCATCAGGTTCGCCTGATAGACCTCGCCACGAGCGTCGTGGGAAACCAATCCCGCGTGCAGGCTTCCGGTCTTGCCCGGGTAGTGAAAGCCGAAGTACTCATCAGAAAAGATGATCGGCAGGCCGGTGGCATCCGCGATCTTGCTGACGTCAATGTACTCGTTGACATGCTGCGGCGCGATCATGTCGACGTACGATGCCGCCTTCTTCCACGAATCCACCGACAATGCCCATTCCTTGATGAACGAACCAAGGATCAGATGATTCTTGTCGTGTCGATGAATGGCTTCGTGGCCAAGCTTGTATAGCGACACGCACATATGCGATACGATCGCTTCAAAGTCGGCCAGCTTGTCTTTGTCTAACGACTTGCCGATGCGAGGATAGTTGCGACGCTCGTATTCCTTTTTGTACGTCAGTGAGAATGTCGACTTCAGTTCCGACATGTCCTTCAAAGTCGTTCCGTAAACCGCGTTGAACTTCGCCACGTCGTTGTTGTATCGCTTGATCAGCAAGTCAGACAACACCTCTCGGCCGGGGCTTCCTTCAGGCAGCGAAAAGTGATGGTTCACCCATTCGTCGGATTTGTTGAAGGCTCCGAATCCATAGTAGTAACCCATGCAAAGCGGATCGTCTTTGTACTGTTCGCAAACAAGTGCAGCTCGCGTCTTAATCAGTTGCTCGTAGTCAGGATGGAAGATGTCCGGCAAAGTTTCGCCATCGACAAATTCCCACGGGTGCTTCAGCAGGATCACGCCCACGGCGAACGGGAAGTTTGCTTCTCGAAACAGCTTTTCGGCCTTGGGAACATCAACGAAGCCATTCAGGTTTCGTTCCGGACTGGTTGCACTTCCCAACGCACAGTTGAAGCCCATTTTGCGAGCCTGCTCAAACGAACCCTTCAACCATTTGTCCGCATCGCCGCCGTAGACGTTTTTGCACGCGAGATCACTTTCGCCTGAAAGCATGTGACTAAGTGCCACCGCGAAGAACGCATTTCCGTCCGGAGCGATGAACCACTGCCGTCCGTCAATTTCTTCAATATGAAAGAACCCCGTCGCCTTGCCTTTGATGTCCGTCGTGCCACCGTACTTGTCCAGATCAGCCGCAGACGCCTGTGATAGCACGCCGGATATCAGCAGAACGCAGATGGATAGAAGATGAAAAGACCGCATGAAAAACTCTCCGGTGTATATGGGGTAGGCTTCCAGCCTGTCGTCCCTCTATTACTTTCTGGCATGACTGGCTGGAACCCTATCCCACACCTGTCTGACGGGGAATGTCGTGAATCAGCAAAGTGTAAACCTCAGAATGGATATCTCGTCGACAGGATTTACAAGATACACACTCATGGAAATCCGGCTGCAAGAAAGTGGGATAGGCTCTCTGCCTGTCATCCCAGAAACGTTGCCAATATGCAAACCGAGACGTGATCAACCTGTTCAGGCACACTCAATTTCGGATATCGCCCTGGCGGTCGCCAAAGCGGAAATTCATTCTATGATACGTCAATGAATGAGACCTCGCTGAGCCTGCTGCAACAACTGAGAAACTCGCCTGAAGATGAGGCGTGGGATCGGCTGCATGGTATCTATCAGCCGCTGATTCGATCGTGGCTGAGGAAATACGGCGTCCAGCAGGGCGACGCCGCTGACCTAACGCAGGAAGTGCTGCTTGCGGTTTCGAAGGACGTCAGCAACTTCGAACACGCGGGGCGGCCGGGGGCGTTTCGGGCGTGGCTGAAGGGGATTCTTGTCAACCGGTTGCGGAACTTCTGGCGAACAAGAGACCGGCAACCAAAACTGGTCGACGGATCTGTGGTTCAGGATCGCCTCAGCGATCTCGAAGACCCGAAGAGCGAACAAAGCATGCTCTGGAATGCCGAACATGATCGATACGTGCTGAAGCGCTTGCTGACGCTGGTTGAACCTCAGGTCACTCCACAGACCTGGACCGCATTTTGCAAAGTCGCACTTGAGGGACAATCATCGCGGGACGTGGCAGATGAAATGAACATTTCCCTGAACGCCGTCGTAATTGCTAAGTCACGAGTACTCAACAGGTTACGGCGCGAGGTGGACGGGATTATTGAGTCTTCTTCGAATTTTCCTGCCGATCGGTGACATGAATTTCGGCTTTCTGTTCTTTCCATAGTAACGCCCGTTGCTCGCTCATCGGGATGACTGCATTTTTGGAAGGAAAGACACCAGTGACCGATAAACCCGCTCACCCCTGTGATACCGACCTGGCCGCTTATGGTTTGGGACAGCTGGCTCCGGAAGCAGCGGCCGCTGTCGAAGAACACATCCACCGATGCGAACCTTGTTGCGAAACGATCGCTGGCCTGTCTGACGAAGACACGTTTGTCGGACTTCTGCAGGACGCGCGGCGGACGCCGACAGAAGACACCGAAATCGATGGCGCGATCGATTTCGGTACTCCCGAAGTTCCGGCAACGTTGGTTGATCATCCTCGTTATGAAGTCTTCGGCCTGATCGGTAAAGGCGGCATGGGTGACGTCTACGAAGCTCGCCATCGCATGATGAACCGGACCGTGGCGTTGAAGGTTATCAAGCAGGAATTCGTCCGAAGGCCGGAAGCCGTCGACCGATTTCAGCGAGAAGTTACCGCCGCCGCACAGTTGTCTCATCCGAACATTGTCACCGCGTTCGATGCTGAACAGGCAGGTCACGTCCATTTCCTGGTGATGGAACACGTCGACGGAACCAACCTCTCTCAAGCCGTCAACGATCGTGGTTCTCTCTCGGTTGCTGAAGCATGTGACTATGTGCGACAAGTGGCAGTGGGCCTGCAGCATGCTCATGAGCAAGGCATGGTGCATCGCGATATCAAACCGCACAACCTGATGGTCACTGGCGATAGAACAGTCAAGATCCTGGACTTCGGCCTCGCATCACTCGCACCTCAACCAACCGCCGAAGGACCACTTCACGAGGACGCTGACGGCAACCTCACGATCGCCGGTTCCATTATGGGCACGCCGGATTTTATTTCCCCGGAACAGGCACAGGATGCTCACAATGTTGACGGCCGCAGCGATATCTACAGCCTTGGCATGACGCTGTATTTCCTGCTGTCTGGCAAAGCTCCGTTCAGCGAAGGATCGGCGACCGACAAGCTGAAGTTGCACGCGGAATCGCATCCGGTCAGGCTAAGTGAGATTCGGGCGGACGTTCCTGATGGCGTGCAGAAGATCTTTGATCGTATGACGGCGAAAGATCCGAGCGAGAGATTTCAATCGCCGCAAGACGTTGCCGACGCGCTGGAAGAATACTTTGGCGCACCTCCCGCATCCAAAGCCAGGAAGCGAATCGGAGATGGCGGCCGATCTCGCTGGTGGCTGATCGCGGTCGTGCTGCTGCTCGGAGCGTTTTGGACGTTTATGTACATGAACCCTCGCATGTTTTCCTGGCGGGTTGCGAAAAAATCAGACGTCCAGGCCCCCATCAGCGAATTGGAAAGCTACGTCACCTCCATGGCCGCGTCACCTCACAATCTTGTCTTCATGAACGTCGGTGACCTCGGTTCGGACCGCGTCGCTCTGGAATTCACGAAGGCGGAAGACGGCTTCCTGGTCAGAATCAATGTCCCGTCGTCTGGCCACGGTCAGTCACGCGGAAAGTACATCAGCCGAATGAAGGAGATTGCGGCTGGCTTATCGGCCTCTGTCACAGAAGAGGCCTGGATCGCTGAGGACGGTGCCGTTTCCGGTGCGAGCTTTGTGTTTCGCCTTACGGGCCAGCCGTCTGCCATCGCGAAGAACGTCCAACAAATCGTGACGAGAGGGTTGGCATTGAACGGCGACGCAAAATGCTATTTTCAGTGTCGAAACTTCCCCAGCCAATTGACTCGAAGCGACGACTTTTCCGCGCGAAGCATCAGCGGGCCGGAGTTTGTCGCAGAACATGAACGCGGAGAACGAGTCTTCCTTGGGGAAAACGAACAGCACGTCTTTCTGATACCTGAAGCACGAAGGTACGAATCACCTGTCACGATGAACGACGAAATCTGGTACGCAGATGTGCGTGACCTCCCCCCCGGTTTCGCCGCCCAACTCCGACTCCAGGCCGCCGGCGAATGGACCAGCCGCCAACCTAGCAAATAAACGCGCAAATTCGAATGCCCTGCGGAAAGCGGGTAGCATAGTGTTTCCTACTCGAGACACGACTAACAATGTCGTGGATCGCTCCGCCGATCCAACGCTCAACGCTCAACGTAGGATTGCGGAGCAATCCACGACACTTTCACGAACGCGTCATTTTCAACCGCGTTATCGAATACCCCGGCAGAGTCAACATCTTCTGCTTGACACCCAACTCAACGAATCGCAATCGTGTGTGTTGGCCAGCACCTACTTTCCAGGCGTTCTCGCGAGCAAGTCTCGGATTGTTTGAACGAGTTCCTGCATGCGGTACGGCTTGCTTAGATACGCGTTTGCGCCGGCAGCCAGACAACGTTTCGAATCG
>JBGCDN010000853.1:0-4022 GCA_045105495.1 Planctomycetaceae bacterium | reverse complement strand
GACGCTACACGAACTGGGTGGCCCATACGATTGGTACAATCGGCCCCAGGAGAGAATCATGAGCTACTGCGTCGCGATACTGCTGCTGTTTCAGGGTGATCACAAAGTTGCGCCTATCAAATCGCGGGCAGTCGACTACATAAGCGTCCGAAATCAGCTGCCTTTTTTCGGCGTCGTTGTGGAACATCAGGGAACTCAACCAACGGTGGTGGCGGTTCAGCGTAAATGGCTGAAAGCAGAACGACCTGAACAATACGAAGCGTACCGTAAGCAGGAAATCCAGCTGGGGTTAGCTCAACGCAAGGCCTTGTTGGCACGCATCAACAAGTGGATTAAAGAGCGATCGCAGGATGCAGACCTGGTCGAGTATTTGAATGAGCAGAAACAGGTACTGACGCAGCTCCATCGCGTACCGGACGAACCGAAAACACAGTTCATGCTCATCACGTTGCCTTCCAAGTCGGTGCGGCGCGTACAGCGTTCCGCTGGCAAACCGCCACGACCACTGTGGCCGGCACACCGAGAAAAACTTCAGCAAATTGAAACGCGTTCCGCGGAGAGTCTCGAAGAAGAACTTAGAAAGAACAAAGTCGCCGTTCCAACTTCACCAGTTGATCTTTCGAACCGAATTCCTTCCCCCGGCGACAATGAAATTCAGTGGGCAGCTCGGCAAGCGATTATCGAACAGCTTTATCGCAGCCCCGTCAAGATGGTGGGAACACCAAACATGCTTGTCCGAGAGAACGGAAATGGGAACCGGGCCGATGCTGGCCAGATCATTGCAAAGCTCATGCAATCGCAGGTCAGTGATCTCATCAAAGAACTCAGCGAACCGAATGCGTTCGGAAAGAAGTCGGTTAAGCCAGCGTGGATGAAGCAAGCCATCGCCGAAGCAAAGAAGACAGACTCGCGAGCCGCCTATGTCATGTTGGTCACTCCAGACCCAACAATGCGGGAAGCGGTTGTTGAAGCCTACCTGATTGGCCGCATGCCCAACGGTTCATGGCGGACAGTTTGGAACACACGCCACACTGCAAAACCAAGTGAAGACAAGGAACTCGAAGATCAGATTCGCGAAGACGATCAGGTCAAGTCAATTCTGAACACACTCGGTGCACTTGGGCATCAGGATGCCATCGACAAAGCAATCCGTTTTGGTGCCGCCACAATGAAAGCCCAACGAGCCGCACGGGATGCTTACGTCTACTGGCGTGATCCGTTCTTCGATCGTCTTGACCAACCGATGCTTAAGCTACCGAAGTAGACTTCGGCCAAGTTGATCTCCTATGAGAACGCCATCGCCAGCAGCAGCGAGATTCCAAACTGCACGGCGAAGTAAATGGCTGCCGCAATGCATGCTCGCTTCACAGACATTCCGCACAGCGCAGAAATTGCACACCCGGCGCAGAAGGCACCAACGCCAAGTCCGACAAGGAACAACCCCGGAGGCAGGAACGAATTCACAATCGCTGCCGGGATCGTGGCAGCGAGAACACATGCAATCATCTCGAACCAACCGGGAAACTCGCCTTCCTCCATCACCGCAATGATGATCCCAAGAATCCCTGCACCAATTAGCCAACCAAGCATATTCGTCTTTCCCTGATAGAGCTAAGTGCATGGCCCTTCAAAGCCAATTCCAAACCGCTCTCGCGGCGACGAGAGCCCAACAACACAATCCCAACATCGCTGCCGCACTCGGTCAAGCGAACCGCTTGCTAGCGGAACATGAGTGCTTCGGCGCGGGGGAGGTCTTCGAGGTCTTCGATGGCCAGTAGGTCGAGGAACCGATCGGTCGTTCGGTAGTGAACTTCGCCGCCGTCTTCACACCGTTCGATCTGAATCAGCTGTCGTCGCAGCAAATGCCGCAGCGTTCCGTTTGGCTTGTCTTTGCCGAGCCCTTCGATTTCGTCTTTGGTAATCGGTTGGTGGTAAGCGACAAGCGACAGCACTTCGAGTGCTTCCTGGGTTAGCTTTACTTCACGCGGGCCAAGGCCGAACACCTTGCGGCGAAGCGACTGATACTCTTCGCGAAGTTGCAGCACATAGCCGCCCTCGTGAAGTTGCACTTCGTATGGTCGATTCTCTGAAACATACATCTGGTTCAGTTGATCGATCAGCTCGACCAAATCGTCGGTCGTCACATCGCCTCTAAACAAAGTTCGCAGGTTCTTCGTCGTCAACGAGTTCCCACCGACAAACAGCGCGCTCTCAATGATTTGAAGTGGCGAAACATTGTGCTCGCCGTCTGGCTGTGGTTCCAAGTCGGCTGGCTCGCGTTCCTCAACAGCGTCGAGGTTCCCGCCGACGGAAACAGAAGACGCTTCTTCGACATCGGACGTCAGGTCTGCGACATCACTGAGGTCGGCGGCAGCTTCTTCAATCACGTCTTGAAACGCGTCTTCCGCGTTCTCCAATGCATTCAGTGCACGAAGGTATGCGGCTTCGAGGTCGTCACCTTCCGGGACAAGGTCGGCGGCGACTGCCTGATTGTCTGCGTGTTCGTTGGACATCCCTGCCTCTCAACGAGTTGTCATCGCGTCTTTTCGTGAAGCGAGCACTGTACAGACAAACCTAAAACCGCGGAAGACGCGTTCTGGTCTGTTTGTTTCGGGTAATCAGGCCGATAGACTCGATAGTCGAATTCATTCACTTCTCTGTTCAACATCTGTCCGAGGATCATCATGGAACCAACAACAAGTCGCCGAGGTTTCCTCGCCAAGACAACGGCTGCCGCTGCAGGAGTTGCATTGGCATCACCTGCGATGGCTCTCGCTCGCCCGCAGGACAAGCCATTTGAAATCTCAATTGCACAGTGGTCGTTGAACAAAGAATTCTTCGGCCGCAAGATGTTCAAAGGTAAGAAGCTCGACAACCTGGACTTCGCAAAAGTCTCTAAGCAGGAATTTGGAATTGACGCGATCGAGTACGTGAACCAGTTCTTCAAAGACAAAGCGAAGGACGCCAAGTACATCGCCGAGATGAAGAAACGAGCCTCCGATGAAGGTGTGAAGTCGCTGCTGATCATGGTCGACGGCGAAGGCCGACTTGGTGATCCGAACCTGAAGAAGCGAGCTCAAGCTGTTGAGAACCATTTCAAGTGGGTCGAAGCTGCGAAAGAACTTGGCTGCCATTCGGTTCGAGTGAACGCAGGCAGCAAAGGTTCCTACGAAGACCAAATCCACAGAGCTGCTGATGGCTTGCGAGCACTTACTGAATTTGCTGCTCCACACGGCTTGAACGTGATTGTGGAAAACCACGGCGGCCTGTCATCGAACGGCGAATGGCTTGCTTCGGTGATTGCAAAGGTCGATCACGAAAAGTGTGGAACCCTGCCCGACTTTGGGAACTTCCGAGTCTCCAACAACGAAATGTACAACCGGTACAAAGGCGTTATGGAACTCATGCCGTACGCTAAAGCCGTCAGCGCGAAGTCGCACGACTTTGATGACGAGGGGAACGAAACCCACACCGACTACCTGCGGATGATGAAAATCGTCAAAGCAGCAGGCTACAGCGGGTACGTCGGAATCGAATACGAAGGCGGCAAGATGGATGCTCCCACTGGCATCATGGCCACCAAGAAGCTGCTCGAACGCGTACGCGAACAGATCTAGAAACATTCCGTTTCACCGTGTGCGGAGCCACATTGGGATTGTGTTCCCAACCGGTTCTCGACGCCAATATCTTCTTAACGGCGACCTGCTTGGCTTCAGCAGGTAGCCGTTTTTCTATGAACGTCTCACAGGAGGCTGCTTTTCGATGCAGCAGAAAAGCAACACGGTGGTTGGACAGGAACAAACCGGTGTCAGTTCCCGCTCAGCCGATTGAAGACGCGGTCGTTCGTCAAATCAGGCCGCGGAACTCGACATGATTCGTGTATTTGAAGATGTCAAACTACGAATCATACATGCAGCACAAACCGTCCAACAAGTTGTTCTTCGTGTCGCTAGTAACCGTTGTAGCCTTTTTCACAATCGCTGCTCTGGCCAATGTGATTGGAATTAGCTAGGGCCCTGTTG
>JBGCDN010000852.1:0-13074 GCA_045105495.1 Planctomycetaceae bacterium | reverse complement strand
AACCGGCCCGACCGGAGAGCCCACCGGTCAAGTGAGAGTCGACGTTAAAGAACTGCCACTGGACGATCGGGTTCGACGTGTCTTGCCATACGCCATGAAGCGATTTCTTAAGCCGTTAAACGCCACAGGACTTGTCTCAGTGAAAGGCACATGGAAGGCGATCGGCGGTCGTTGGAAACCGGAAGGCTGCCGTGTCGCTTTGAAGAACGGAACGTCACTGTTCGAGAAGTTTCAATACCCGGTGAGCGCTATCACTGGAAGCATGGTGCAACGTAAGAACGAGAACGCGTTCGATATCAACCTACGGGGACTAGCGAGTAACCGCCCGGTGACCATGACGGGATGGCTGAAGAATCCCGGTCCGGTTGCCGAATCGTCTTTGATGATCAAGGGCGAAGACATTCCCCTCGATGAAACGTTCCGGGCGGCGTTTGATGAGCGTGGACGCGATGTAATTGACAAGCTCGCAGTCAGCGGCATAGCCGATGGCACCGTAATCGTTCATCGAGAACCGGTCTTTGGTGCGAAGCCAACGTTTTCTGTCTCAGCGCATGTTCGCGATGGGAAGATGAACTACGTCAACTTCCCTTATCCACTGGAACGAGTGACCGGGTTCGTCTCATATACCTCAAAGTTGCGCAGTTGGCAGTTCAAGAACTTTGAGGGATTCCAAAACGACACTCGAATCACCGCAGAAGGCAGGCACGATGGCGAAAGCCAGCCAGGCCGAATGCGATTGAAGTTCGCCGCAACCAACGGACGACTGACAAATAGCTTACGCAGTGCGCTAAACGAACCGTTGCAGGGCATTTGGGATCACCTCTCGCCAAGCGGCGGGTTCGACATGGACTTCGATGTTGATTGGCTCGCCCAGACCGGACAGCCTGTGTACGTGACGGTGCCGCGGTTCCGACTTCGCAACGGTAGCCTAAAGCCGGTTTCGTTTCCGTACCAACTACAGAATGTGCAAGCCGAACTGAGCTATGTGCCGGGCACCAGAGAGAAGCCAACAACTGGCCAGCTCACAATCAAGAAAGCCACCGCGCGGCACAACAAGACAAGTGTGGCGGCTGCCGGCTGGGCAACTCACGAACGCAATGGCGATTGGAAGCTGCACTTCACTCGATTGGACGCGAAGAACGTTGTGGCAAACAGCGATCTATTACTGGCGTTCCCGGAATCGCTTCGTGAAGCGTTTCAAGTATTGAACCCAACTGCTGCATTTTCGATGGGGAATACGGAACTGGAATTTCGGGGTCGCGGGAACCCGAATGTTCCGGTGACAGCCGCATGGTATTCAGAAACATTGCTCAACGGCGGTTCGATCTCAGCTGGCATGGACCTGCGAAACGTGCGTGGCCGAGTCACCAACCGCGGAACGTATGGTCCACAGGGGCTGCGAAACGAAGGTGATGTCGAGCTGTCTTCCGTCGAGGTCCTGAAACACAAACTCACCAACGTTCGTGGTCCCTATCGCATCGTCGACAACCAACTTTGGATCGGCTCGCCTGAGGTATTTCGACAGACGCCAGCCACGGTTCCGGTAAACAAAAGAATTACAGCAGACGCGTTTGGCGGCCAACTGACCTGCGACGCGAGAGTGAGCCTGAGTGATCAGAGTCGCTACCAGGTGTTTTCGACTGTGACGGACGCCAGCCTCAAAACGTACGCCAGCATTCACATGCCGGCAGAACGTAACATGAGCGGTCGAATTAACGGCTGGATTCATCTGCACGGAACCGGCGAAGACGAAGCTAACATAAAGGGCAATGGTCAACTTCAAATCAGTCCGGCGGCGATCTACGAGATGCCAGTCATGGTGAACCTGCTGCAGGCATTAGGAACACTGAACTTTGCAGTCTCCGACCCCGTCGCTTTTAGGCACGCGTTGTTGAACTTCCGAGTCGGGGAAAGGAACTTCCTGTTTGACGAGATCGACTTAGTTGGCAATACGATGAGCCTGCGAGGTCGAGGTCGAGTGAGTTTCGACGAACGCGTCTCGCTGGAGTTCTATTCCAGACCTCCTCGCGTGACCGGCGGCATCCCAGTTGTCAGCAGGCTCATAAGTGGAGCGACGAGTGGCTGGGTGAATGTCGGGGTGACTGGCACGTTGGACAATCCGAAAACCAACGTCCGTCCAAGTATGAATCTTGATAACGCTTTGCCGTTCCTGCAGGCGTTCGATCCGTCGATCAGGCCACAGATCCGAACGCCATTCTAGGCGGACCCGCCTGTACTCGGGGCCTCCGAGCCCCAAGGTGTGCTGATGTGGGCTGCTCAGAACTGTCGCTCCAAGAAGCCTCTTGGTCCCGAACGTTCAGAAGCAAAAGTGGTTCGCGCTTGGGGCTCGGAGGCCCTAAGTGCGGAAACTGAGGACTACTGATTCAAAACGCCGGGTTGCTGTCCGCGATTCGTCGCGTCGTCCTTCGTCTGTTTCGCAGCGACAGAAAGCTCGATACACGCGGCTTCACGATCACTTCTCAGCAGCAACTTGTTTCCTGAAAGACACAGCGTGTTCCAGCAAATCCCATCAATGCCAGTGTCGATTTCACCCAGCTGCTCATAGGAATCCGGAGTCGCCTGAATGAGCATCAGCTTTCCGGTTTCTTCCGTTTGAAGCAACAGCTTGTCACCAACCAGTAGCAACTGTCCATGACCGAACCGACCGCGTTGCTTCCACAAACGCTTGCCGTCTTCGACTCGGGTGCATTCCATGAACCCGTTGGACAAGGCATACGCGTGGCCGTCATGAATTACTGGACTGGTGAGCTTCGTCTTGAGAACACGCTTATTTTTCCATTCAGAAACTGGGACAAACTTCCCATCTTTCTGCGTAATGGTCAGCAATTCTCCGCCACCATCCGGGTAGCCTTTGGCACTCAGAATCTGGTTCTTGTTGATGACTGAAAGCTGAGATGTATTCGCCATTCCGTTGCTCTGACCATCTCGAGGATGCGACCAGAGTTGTTCTCCGGTCTTCGCATCAACACCCAGGATCATCGCTTCAGCCGTGATGATAATCTGCTTGCGACCATCGAGCGTTACCAGCGTCGGAGTGGCGTAACCAATCATCTGGTCACCACCCTTCCACTTTAGTTCGCCGGTATTCAAATCGAACGCCAGCAGAGTCGCCGCACCATCATCCTGCGCCCAACCGTCTTCAGTCTTCTGTCCGGTCGCACCGCCCGGCACGACAACGGTGTCATCGACAATGATAGGAGAACCAGCACGCCCCCAGGCGAGTGTCGAATTGCTTTCCCATTGATAGACAAGTCCGTCCGGGTCAGTTTTCTCCTCAACTTCGACTCCGAGAATCTCCTTGATGTCCTTTTGCCAGACGACAGAACCATCCTGGCCATTCAAGCAAACAAAGTTTCCAAGCGCGCCGACTGCGTAGACACGCCCCTTATAAATCATTGGCGTCGCGCGGGGGCCGGTCTTGCCCATGAACTCGTGATGCCGAGCTTTGTGCTTGTACATCCACTTCAAGTCACCACTTTGAATGTCGTAGCAAGTCACACATTCAAACTCGTTTCGCTGCTCCATCGTGACAGCGAACCCGTTACGAGTTGCAAACCCCGACCAGGCTTCGCCTACCTTTTTCTTCCACAAAGTCCGAGCTTCGGAGAATCGATCCGCATCGATCTCCGCAATGTTGATCGCACCGGTTTGATCCGGACCGAGGTAACCAGGAAAGTCGTTGGCAGTTTCGACAGCAAGGTCGACTCCGCTGGCTGCATCAACGCTTGTCGTCAAGTTGGCTGGTTTCCGTCGCCATTGAAACGCATTCAGGTCTCCGCCGACGGGAACAACGTACCCGAGGAACAACAGCGCGATAAGTCCGACCGGAATTGCCTGGGTCAATGCGGCTCCAAACAGCCTGCGCCACCATCGCCAGCCGCTGAAGAACAAACACCACAGCGTCCAGGACAGAAAGAACAGCGCTCCGGTCAGAAGCGTAATGAACCCAATAAAATCGAGTCCCAGATCCGTAGCTTCTTCGACTTCGGCTATGTAGATCCGAGGTAAGACCGTGAGGCACACCAGTAGGATGGACCAGAGGATCATCAACCACGGAAGACCACGTTTGTTTGATTCTGGCATCGCTGAAACCCGCTGGTTACGAACAAGGAAGCCAGCACTCTATTCCGCGCCCATCAGGGAAGCAACTTCCAGTTACATCGGGGTGCAGCAGTGGGAGTGGAATGACGTTTGGCGAGAGGTGTCTCGCCGCGAATTCGGTTCCTGAGGCTTGTCGCTGATCGGTATCGGGTGCCGAGTACTCTGCGGCGGGAGCTGAGCTATACTTGGTCGCAAATTCCCGGTCGCAGTTTCAAAACGACCGCAACGACTTCTACTCACTTCTTGAAATGCCATGTCTGATTCACATCTTGCTCACTTAGTCTTCTTCAAACTTAAAGATAGTTCTGCCGAGGCGGCGGAAGGACTTGTTGAGGCTTGCCACAAGTATCTCAGCGGTCACGAGGGAACCGTTTACTTTTCGGCAGGAACTCTCGCCCCGGAATTTGAACGCCCCGTGAACGACCGCGACTTTGATGTTTCACTGCAGGTCGTATTCGAATCGCGTGCGGCTCACGATGCTTACCAGATAAACGAAAGACACTTGCAGTTCGTTGAAGAAATGAAAGAAGGCTGGGACCAGGTCCGCGTGTTCGACACATGGGTTCGGTAACGCGGAGCAGTTCTGTGGAAGACGTGGAGAATACAAACGTCGGCGACTGGCGCGGGGTGCTGCTTGCGGTGGCCGTGGCGATAGGCCTGACGTTTGTGTTCTGGCTGCCGCTGTACCAAGACCATGGCTTCGTTGGCGGCGACGTCTATTCATACTACCTGCCACAGAAAGATGTGCTTGCCGAATCGTTGCAAGCGGGTGAACTGCCGCTTTGGAACCATCGAACCGGCTGGGGCTATCCGCTCATTGCCGAAAGCCAATCTGGTGCGTTGTATCCGCCGACTTTGGTTTGCTATCGGTTCTTTAATTTGAACACGGCATACAACGCGAATCATTTGCTGCACTACGTTTTTGCGTTTGTCTTCATGTGGCTGTATGGCAGACGATTGGGTTTGCAGACGTTTCCCAGCCTGCTGGCGGCGACGATTTATGTCTACGGTTGGTTCCCGCCACGCTGTTCGCTGGAGTGGGCCATTATTGGCGGAACATGGTTGCCAGCTGCATTGCTGGCAACAGAATCATTCCTGCAATCGCGTTCTAAACGTTGTCTGATTGGATTGGCTGCTGCGATATCGCTGCAGATGTTGGCTGGCCACTTTTTGCTGGCATTCATCACCCTGCTCTTGCTTCCATTGTATGTTGTGCTGCGAATCTGGTTCGGTTCGGAACGCGTTCATCAAGTTGAATCGAGCGATCAGAGAAGCAGTCGATTCTCACTCGCTGCCTGGGTGATGGTTCCCATTGCAGCATCGTTTCTACTCGCTGCTGTGCAGCTTCTCCCAACATGGGAACTCAAGACATCCAGCCAGCGCGCGATGGTGACGGAAGAGCATGATCCGGAATATGGACACATGCCGCCGATGTACGTCACGCAGTTGGTCGCATCGTGGTGGTTCTGGTACGCGGAGGATGTGAACACCGATCAAGCGGTTAAAGACATGGAGTTCCTTGCAAGCGATGCTGACACCAACAGCATCGACGCGCACATGTATTTTGGGTTAATTCCGGTACTGCTGCTGATCATCGCGCTGTTCCGAGGCCATGTGTTCTCCGGACACCTTGAACGGGTGTGGGCGATACTCGGACTGTTGTTTCTGGCCTACGCACCAGGTTGGTTTGTGCCGATGACCCAGCATCTACCCGGCTTTAGTTTCTTCAAAGGCCCCGGTCGCTACACGATTGTCACGACGCTGGCTGCGGCCCTTGTCTCGGCCTTTGTGATGAACCGTTTGGTTCTGAAGAAGCGAGTCTTGGGAAGCGTGCTTTGTATCGCCATCATCGCGATCACCGTCGTCGAATTCCGGATCGTGGCAGAGCAGATTGGTAACGCTGTGATGGTGGAGACTCCGCCAATCTCTCAGCGAGATGACAGTTCTGTTCGCCAGTACTTTGCTGATAAAGAAGCGAACGTCCGGCTTTACGCTCAGGGAGCCAACCTGCCGAACCTTTGCGGTGTTGCCGCGCTGCCCGTCTATCTTGGGCTCTCGCCGGACGAGTATTTCAACCCGCAACTGATGACTGCGGACAATCTGCCAGTTCAGGCTGATGAAACGACCAAATGGTTGCAGGCCGCCGGGGTCACACATGTGCTTTGGCAAGACCCGATTTCATCGACCGAACTCAAGCTCGTTTCCAACCAGCCGGATGTATTTCTCAACAGAGCGTGGGGACGGCCAGCCAACAGCCCGATGTATCTCTACACCGTTTCAAACACGAGGCCTCGAGCGTACTGCGAAACTGGTTCCGTCGACGTTGTTAAGTTGGAACCGAACAAAGTCGAACTTCAGGCGAACCTGACCGAGGCTGGTCGTGTTGTGTTGACCGACCTCATGTCGCCTGGCTGGTCGGTGACGATTGACGGAACACCAGCTGTCCCTATTCCTAAGGCCCCAGAACCCAAAACGCCTGAGGGCGTCTTCCGAGTTCTCGATGTGCCCGCTGGCCAGCACACAATCGAGTGGACCTACGCTCCTCGTACGGTTTCCATCGGAGCAGTCGTGAGCGGCATGTCGTGGTTGATATTGATCGTCCTGTTTTTCGTTCGGAGATCGAAATCTCCATCCGGAGTGAAGCTATGAAAGCCGCGTTCATTAAAGAACAAGGGCCGCCCGACGTCATTCAGTTTGGCGAATTACCCAATCCGGTTCCGACCGACAAGCAGGTTCTGGTGAAAGCCGGCGCGGTGGCTGTGAACCCGATTGACACTTACATCCGTGGTGGACTGGTAGCGACAAAGCCAGCCTTTCCCTACGTGATTGGCTGCGACCTTGCGGGAACTATCGAAGCCGTTGGCTCGGGCGTCAAGAACTTCAAGCCGGGTGACCGTGTTTGGGGAAGTAATCAGGGGTTACTCGGCCGAGCCGGTACGTTTAGCGAACTTGTTGCCGTTGATGAAGAATGGCTGTACCCAAGCCCTTCCCAAGCCAGCGACGTAGATCTAGCCGCCACCGCGCTGGTTGGAATCACCGCGCACTTGGGTTTGTTTCTGCATGCCGATTTGAAACCGGGACAACGTGTGTTTGTGAATGGCGGGTCGGGCGGTGTCGGTTCGGCAGTGGTTCAGCTGGCTGCAGCCAACGGCGCGACGGTGGTAACGACAGCGGGTGATGCAGCGAAGGTCGAGTTCTGCAAGTCGATCGGAGCAACCGCTGCCTTGAACTACCGAGAAGCAGACTTCGAATCGAACCTGCAAGCCACAGTAAAGAACGAAGGCGGTTTTGACGTCTGGTTCGAAACACTTCGCGAACCAAATCCTGAACGCACAATTCCACTTATGAATACACGCGGTCGAATTGTCCTGATGGCAGGACGGAACGCTCGCCCGATACTTCCTGTCGGACCAACCTATGTCAACGACTTGCGGTTCATTGGCTTCGCCATGTTCAACGCAACCGCCGCCGAACAATCCGAATGCGCGGCAGAGTTGAATCGCCTGTTTGCGGAAGGGCGATTCAAAGCGAACGTCGGCAAGGTTCTTCCACTCGCGGAAGCTGCGGAGGCACATCGATTACAGGAAGAAAAAACGCTATCGGGACAAGGTTCATTGCGAGGCAAGATTGTTCTCGAACCATGACGGAGCGCGGCGAAGAGAACCAAAACCCTTACGAATCAACGTTCGATTTTGGCAGAGAAAATCGAAACGAGAATCAGCTCGGGCGGCGATGCGTGCTGATTGGAATTGCCGGCCTGTTTGGTGTCGTGCTTGCACGGTTGCGATAAACAACCTCGTCCTTCTGGCATTGTCGGACCTACCGATCGGTGAACAGCTTTGGGAAGCATTGGACTACGTTCTTGGAATGCTGGCCCCTTGTCCTGGATTTGGGTTCGCTGCAAACCTGTTTGCGTCGGGTGAACAGAAGCGAGGAGATCGCTACCTTTGTGGATCGTTGTTTGCAACGTGCATCGGCATCGTTGTGGTTCTTCTGTGAACCCGTACTCTTCGGCTAACTGAACTTACGGTTCGTCTTGTGTTGACCAGGCTTGGCCACGATCCGCACAGCAAACCCCAAAACTTGTTTCCAACCTTAATCGATGAAAATAGCATGAGCACTCAACCGAACAATGGCTCATTCCCATCCACTCGCATGCGACGTAACCGACGTCATGATTGGTCGCGCCGATTGGTCGCTGAGAACCATCTCACGGTGAACGATCTCATATGGCCTGTGTTTGTCTGCGAAGGCACAAATACGCGCGAGACCATTCCGTCAATGCCGGGTGTCGAGCGTTTGTCGATTGATCTGCTGACAGATGCTGTCGCTGACGCGGCTGAACTTGGCATTCCGGGACTCGCCATCTTCCCCGCGACCGATCCGGCAAAGAAGACCGAGGAAGCCGAAGAAGCGGTGAACCCAGAGAACCTGATGAACCGCAGCGTACGGGCGATCCGAGATGCCAACATTGATATCGGCATCATCTGCGATGTGGCACTCGACCCGTATACCAGTCACGGGCAGGACGGTTTGGTTCGCGACGGATACGTTGTGAACGACGAGTCGCTTGAGGTTCTTTGCCAGCAAGCCCTGGTGCAGGCACAAGCGGGCTGCGAGGTGACGGCACCGTCAGACATGATGGACGGACGCGTGGCTGCGATTCGCAAGACGCTGGACACAAACGGATTCGAACAGGTGCTGATTCTTGCTTACTCCGCAAAGTACGCGTCAGCATTCTACGGACCGTTTCGCGATGCGGTTGGTTCTTCAGGCAGTCTTGGAAAAGGTGACAAACGAACCTATCAAATGGACCCCGCGAACGGCGACGAAGCCATTCGCGAAGTGGCTCTCGACATTGCCGAAGGTGCAGACACGGTTATGGTCAAACCGGGCATGCCGTATCTGGACATTGTTCGCCGAGTGAAAGACGAGTTCCATCTGCCCACCTACGCGTACCAGGTCAGCGGCGAGTACGCGATGCTGTGCGGAGCCGCAGCCAACGGCTGGTTAGACCGAGAAAAAGTCATGCTGGAAAGCCTGCTGGGCTTCAAGCGAGCCGGGGCCGATGGAGTTCTAACGTACTTCGCAGTGGATGTTGCAAGGCTACTGAAGCACGGTTGAGCCTAAACCGTGGAACAGCCCCGAAGCTGCAGAGTGAGGCTAATTTAGACATCTGCCGCTTGCTCGCAACGGGCGAAATGCGTATCTTCTTGCGACCAATCCGAGCCCAAGTGGCGGAATTGGCAGACGCGCTGGCTTCAGGAGCCAGTGGGGGCAACCCCGTGGAGGTTCGAATCCTCTCTTGGGCATTTTGAAAAGGGCTCACGGAATTCCGTGAGCTCTTTTTCTTTGGCCCAACATTCTTCAAGGCAGTCGCTGCCGCAATTCGATCTCGCCGCGGATGTTGCGAATCTCTTTCCAAAGTACTGATTGCTTGCGGCTGAAGTCAGCAATCGAACGTTTGACTTTCCACAGCTCCAGCATTCGCTTCCAGCCAACCAAGAAGGCTGGAACAAGAATGCACATCCCAAAAATTCCAACCGTTCTTACTTCGAAGCCAATCAGGCTTAAAGGCACACCTACCGCCATAGCTGCAAGCGAGACGCTGAAGTGGTCGCTGAGATCGATCTGAAGTCGGCCTCGACGATTGCGCTTCACCTCCGGACGCGGCGGCAGCGATTGCCAAAAGTGATATTCCGCCTGAGTCATTTGCTCTCGCACTGCGACCTCGCGATCACATGGAGTGTATTGTTCTTCAACTAGTTCGGTTGGAGTCTCAGCCGTGCTTTCACTGGGCTTCGGATCTTTCACCAGGAGGTACGCGGTACTGCAGTAAATGCAAAGTACAGTGTCGTCACTCACACGGCTGAGCGCACCACTGCAGGAGCTGCATTTCAGAGGAACAAGTTTCATCGACTTGATTCGGCCTACTTCCACTCAAGCAGTTTATCGATCGTTTCGCGTGACACGGCGTGGTACATCGGACGAGCTTTCTTGTAGATCGCACTGGCGAGTTCGTGGCCGCCTTCGACTTCCAACAATTTCTTGTAGAGCGGCGTGAGAAACTTGCGGCGGCCTTGCTGAGTCAGAAATTCCTCCAGTCGCGGAATGCCTGGCCCGTAGCTTGACGCAATGACGTGAATCATCCAGTCGTGAGTAATTTCTGCATTGCCTGAGTTCGTGAACTTGAACGCTTGGTCGAGAGCGGTCATCTGTTCGTCAGAGAGTGGACCTTTTAGTGATCGCAGGAAGTGCAACCAGTGATGTGTCGTGTACTTGGCTGTCGCCAGATCTTCGGGCTTCGTACCGTTCAAGAATGCCGCCGCGTCTTTGGCAACCTGCACGAGAGCTTCCGTCTTTACTTCCGGGCAGTTGGCTGGAAGACCTGGCCCATAGACCCACTCTTTGGTGTTGAATTCGTGAGACAGGTTCTCGTTGAGATAGGCGAGGAACTTTTCTGTCGTCATGCTCTTGAAGGCATGCTTGGTGAAATAGTCTTTCAGGAACGCATCCCATTTTTCACGACCAACGTTTTCTTCCATCGCTCGCAGGAAGAAGTAACCCTTGTCGTAGGCGATGGCTGTCATGCCGTCGTCTGGGTTCCGACCAGCAAGATCCAGCTTCAACCATGTGTCTCGCAGTTGCAAAGATTTGAGTTCTTCCTTCAAGCCTTCAAGCGACAACCGAGCCAGCATTTCAGAATACTCGCGGCTGTAAACGGCTTCCATGATTCGCTGTTCGAAGTAAACGGTGAAACCTTCGTTCAACCAAAAGTCGTTCCAAGTCGCGTTTGTCACCAGGTTCCCCGACCACGAATGAGCTAACTCATGCGCGATGAGGGCGACGAGGGATCGGTCTCCGGCAAGGATGGTGGGCGTTGCGAATGTGAGTCGTGGATTCTCCATACCGCCGAATGGAAAGCTGGCAGGCAGGAAGATGACGTCGTAGCGATCCCAACGATACGGACCATACAGCTTCTCGGCCTCTTCAATCATTCGTTCGGTATCTTCAAGCTCCCAAGCGGCTTTCTTAAGAACCGATGGTTCGGCATAGACGCCCGATCGAGCCCCCACTTTTTGGAACTGCAAGTCCCCAATCGCGAGTGCCAACAGGTAAGACGGAATCGGTTGCTTCATCTCGAAGCTGTATTCGCCCGTGCTGTTCTTTGCCTGTGGGTTTGAGGCACTCATCACCGCCATAAGATCGGACGGAACCTTGACCTTCGCCGAGTAAGTCATTCGCACAGCCGGTGTGTCCTGGCAAGGAACCCACGTCCGCGCGAGAATGGCCTGGGATTGGGTGAAGAGAAACGGCTTCTCTTTGTCCGTCGTTTGTTCGGGGGTCAGCCACTGCAAGGCTTCCGCCCCGGGGCTGGTCGAGTACTCAATCTTCACAGCTTCGATGCCGGGCGGCAGCGTAATGGCCAACGATTGTCCCATCGAACCTTTGTCGTCGCCCAGCTTCCATTCGCGGTTTTTCGCACCATCGGCGGTTGTGACCTCGCTGATTGTCAAACCTCTTGTCTCCAGCCAAAGCTGTTTCGTATCTGGCCTACGATTGATTTCAAGCAGAGCCGTACCGGTGAGAACCTTTGACTGAAAGTCAACGTTCAGATCCAGGGCCAGGTGACGAATGGCCGCCTCATCTGGCCTCGCAAACGAATGCGGAAGCGATTGCGAGAAGACCGGAGTGGTCGCGAATAAAGTCAGGACGAGTAGAAATCGGGTCACGTGGGAACTCCTGCAAAGACGTACGCCTCTGTTTTATCACGTGAGTCCGCAGAAAGAAGTGTCCAGCGTACGAATGCCGAGACAAGCCGTCTGCGATCCTGTTTCAGCATGCACTTCGAGGCAACGATAGGCTCAGGTTGCCGCAGGCAGCGGGTCAGTCTTCCTTGGCTTTCTTCATTCGTTCCAACTGCATCCTGAGCTGTTGAAGCTGTGGCTCGAAGACCGCCCAGTTGTCGGCCCCCATGGCCTCAACGTACTTCTCGTCACTGATATCCAGTAGCGAAGCAAAGTTGTCCATCATGTTCACGCCATTCATGGCGACCGAACGGACAGCACCGAAGCCAGGTGAAATCAGTTTGTGCGTGGCATGCATTTGCTTTCCGCTGAGCTTCAACTCTCGCTGAAACGCCATGACCAGCATGTAGCCCAGCACGTCTCGTTTCCGCTCAACAGTTGCCTTAACAGATTCCGCTTGAAGCAACTTCTGATCATCAGTGAGGGCAGCAACAACGAACTTATCCCAGTCTGTTTGCGTTTCGAAAAGGTGAACCGGGTGTGCGGTCATGATGGCCATCCTGTTCTGGTCAAGAGCCACCGGGCGACCATCCGCTCGGTCGGTCGCAGATTTCATGTAAGCCCGTTTCGTGTCTGTCCGAAGTCGAAGAGAAGTCGAGACCACCTTCTTGGAGACAAGCTGCAGTCGTCGAACTTGCCTCGGTGTCAGACCAAGTCTGATACGTAAACATTCGATCTTCATTGCAGCAACACTTTGAAGCTGGACTTTGAGTGCCGCTTGTTTGGCACCGTCCTCTTCCAGCTCCTCAGAGAGGGCAAATCTGCCGGATGGGTCTTCGTTTCCAAACTTATTGAAGTAGACCCGTTGTTGTTCGGTCAACAGTTTAAGAATCGGGGCCAGCTTTTCCTTCGGACCAAAGTCCTGCATCGACATTGCCGGACTGAAGGACAGATGCCCGCGCTTGTACAACTCTTCAACCACAACAGTCATCCGCTGCATTTGCTGCGGGCTAAGTCCGACCCAGGAATCTATCAATTCGATAAACGACACGACCGTTGCTGATCGTTGAAAATCGTGGCGAAGACGCAGATCGTCCGCGTAAGCACTCGCCCTGGCATTGTCGCCCGCGATTGCCCTCACCGCGTTCACGATGGCCAACTGAATCTGTGGACCCAAGTACTGATCACCGAGAAAGTTTTCTCT
>JBGCDN010000851.1:0-4828 GCA_045105495.1 Planctomycetaceae bacterium | reverse complement strand
GCGTCGTTTCCCAGTTGCCCGGCATGCCGAGGTTGTTGCAGTGAATGTGAACCGGGTGCGGCAGGTTCAATTCGTTCGCTGCTCGGGCGACGTTTTGAATAATCTGTCGCGGAGTGACGTCAAAGTGGTCGATGGCGTCGTCCATTCCCGTCGCGTTGCCGCCAGTTGATTTCCAAACTTCGACGCCGCCCGGGTTCACCACTTTCGCCGCGTAACCGCCAGTCGCGTTCAGCAGCCAACCAATGTAGGCCTTTAGCCTGGCAGGTTCGTTTTCCTGAATCTGCTTCATGATGTAGTGGTTGTTACCCATCAGCACATAGAAGCCCTTGTCGATGACGGGCGTGTCGTGCAATTCTTCGTGGGCGTGCCGAGCCATCAGCGGTGGGATGGCAGCATCAAACGCGGTGGTGTATCCGAGGCCCGCGTACAGGTAACCAGTTGCAAACGTGCTGGGCACACTTCCCGTTGTACCTGATCGCGTATTTTCGGTTCGATGAACCTTCGGCGCGAGGCGTTTGTCGTCTGGCATCATCTTGCGAGCCATGTTGACCTTGGGCCCGGCGATGTGACAGTGCATGTCGACGCCGCCCGGCATCACAACCATGCCTGTGCAATCAATCGTCTTGTCGGCTTTCACTTCGCCGCCAGGTTTGGGAACGACCTTTCCGTCCTGAATCCAAACATCGACGACGTCACCGTCAACATTGTTGCGAGGGTCGTAGACGCGACCATTTGTTATTCGAAGTAGGCTCATTGGGTGCTCGGCAGAATCGATTCGGCCCCATGTTTTAGTTAACCGAGCCACGCATTCGAACCCCGATTCGTGTGGCACAACCCGGCCATCGTCAGGAACCACCAATGAGAAGAACACCGACGCAAAAAGGGCCGACCCAGCTAAACTGAATCGGCCCTGTTTTGAAAGACGTCGCGACCTACTTCTCAGGCCTGCCTGCTGGCGATTGTGGTCCGTCGAACTGCTGTCGACGGTTCTCCCCCACCTTTCCGATCGGCCTGGATCACGGCTTCACGCTGTGCCCAATGCTGCTTCAGGGCAACACGAGAACAGCGTTCCTGAAACTGAGCTGCCGTATCACCATCGCCAGCTGCGACTGTCGCTGCCTGCAGTTCAGGCGAATCAGCCAGGATCTTCGCCGCCAACTTCGTTCGAGCTCGTTCGTTCAGGTTGCCGACTTCGAGAACTCGATCGATTCGACCTGGCCGACTCGATTCACCAGTTTCGTCAGGCAAACCTAAAGCCGGGTCGATGCGTTCCAATCGGTTGGTCGTGATGACGGTGAACAAGCCATCGCTGCGTTCAATTCCGTCGAGGCAGTTCAGAAGGCAGTCGAAGGTCAGATGCTGATCGAGCCCGACCACGTTTCGCCGCCTATCAAACACGGCATCGATATCTTCAATGACAGCCATGCACGGAACTTCGGACAGCATGTTCGACCACGCCTGCTGCATCTCTTCGTTGTACAGACTGGCCAGGTCGTAGACGAACACCGGTAAATCCAGGTCTTCCGCAATCGCGCGAATCATGGCGGTCTTGCCGGTTCCCGGTTTGCCGTGCAGCAGCCAACCGCGTCGCCATGGAATCCCTCGACCACGATACCAGTCTTCATTCTCGCGCCAGAACTCGGCTTCATCAACCAGTTCCAACGCACTCTCGCCGAGTGCAAGTTGACCAACGGCGGAACCGCGTTCGGGCGTTTCAACCCCGAGTTCTTTCATCTCCCAACCAACAGGTCGATGATGCATACACGCGCGGGTATCGTTGGACGTGCCGGGGGAATCAGAACGACCTGACTGATAGTTCTTGCCAGTCTTCTTTCCGGCCGATCCGTAAACGTGCTTCACGTAGTGCCGACGGCGATCAGATTCCTGATGCTCTTCGAATGAAACCATTCGCTTGTTGAAGTGCTCACTCGCGCGATGGATGAGCTTGTCGGCAGAAAAGGTTCCGCGGATGAAAGTCAGCGTTAGTGTGTTCGCGTAGTAGCTGCTGGATGTGACGCCTTCGTCAACGTCGACGTTGCTGTCATCCTGCTGACGCGAGACCCACATTGGCCGCATGCCCTTCCAGAACAATCGCCCCTCGCCGCCAATGATCTCCATCGCGACCAACTGTGTCCGACGCCGAGGCTTCACATGCAGCAGCCAACCCGTATAGCTACGCGGGCCGTACTTGGACGCTTTGAACTCATCACGGAGAAGTAGCTGAATCGCATCCGACTGAAACCCACTCGCGCGCACCGTGACGATAAGCCGGCCAGCAAGCTGCTGGTACGCGGCCTTCACGTAGCTCCAACATGTTGTGATGAATCCCGCGGCAGCAACACCGCCAGCGACCCACCAATAATCCTGCATATTCACGTTTCTTCCCCAACCCGCAGCGCACGACGTCCAGAGCACGACTATTCGATCAACCTGCGACGTCTGGATAATGTTGTCATCGATGCCGCTTCGGGTAGACACAATTGTCGACTCTTGGTTCAGGCGAATCGTCTTGTCGGTGGATTGAGAGTCAAGGATTCATGTTTGAGATACCAATGGCGAGCCACGACAACGCAAATCTCTTCGTGATTGTCATCCATCTACGAGTAGCGATGTGCTGGAGATTTTACGTCGATCACGTGACACTTAATTTTTCGCTTCAACAGTGCTGTTCACCAACAAGCCGTGGGCGTTTGACGATCCATCACCCCAAAGCGTTTGCGATCAACAGTACTGGGCGAGATCTGCGCATCTGCTTGAGAAATGACTACACTTCGGCCTCTGAATGACCTTCAGAACTCACCGACTTCTCAGAGCGAACAGATCGTCGTTCGTGTTGAAACTTCGCGGGCAACTGATGGAACTTCTATCAGCGAGTTCACAAGTGAGACGTCAACACAAAACTATTTGAACGAAAGACGATGCAATGGACGCAATGAAACTTCTCGGAAGCCTCATGGGAAGCAACGCCACCGGCGGCAACCTGCTGGGGTCTCTACTTGGCGGCGGTTCTGGCCGTAGCAGTGGTGGAGCAGCCGGTATGTTGGGCAGCCTGCTGGGTGGCAAAGGTGGTGGCGGTGCAGCTCGAATGCTGGGCAGCCTGCTTGGCGGTGGAGCTGCAGCCGGCGGACTTGGCTCGATGCTCGGCGGATTGCTGGGAGGTGGCGGCAGTGCTGAGCCCGCAGCTGCTGCCCCGGAAGCCCCCGCACCAAGTGCAGACCAAGCCACGCTCATGATCCGCGCGATGTGCAACGCTGCGAAGGCAGACGGGCATGTTGATGAACAGGAACAACAGAACATCATTGGCCGACTTGGCGATGATGTTGGTGAAGCCGAGATCAAGTTCCTGCAGCAAGAACTCACGGCTCCATTGGACGTTGCCGGTTTTGCAAATTCGGTTCCAGCAGACATGGCTCCAAATATCTACGCTTTGTCTTGCATGACAGTCAAAGTCGATACGCCACAGGAAGCCCAGTACCTTCAGCAACTTGGGCAGGCTATGAACCTTGACCAACAAACAGTTGGTGCGATCCACAAGCAGTTGGGACTTGCTTAGTCGCGCTTCTTGGAAGCAACATATTTGGCAGCCTCGCATCCCGGTTCGATTTGAACCGGGATGTTTCGATTCTAATCGGTTGACTGCTTCTCAAATTCAACATTTTGAACGGGAACATTTAGCGATGCCCCAGGACAACCCTGACGCTCACTTCAATCCATATGCCGCTACGGACGTACCGTCCGAAAGCGTACCTGCGAACGCGGACGTGTCTGAATATGAAAGACTACGGCGCCAGTACCTGAACCACGAAGCGTCCGTGAAGTCAATTGGTACTCTGTATCTGCTTGGTGGCCTGTTTGGTGTTCTCTTTTGTATTGGGCTCGTAGTTTGGGCCGCTGCCGGACGAGGAATAGGAATTTCGGAGGTCCTGATTGGCGGCGTTCTTTTGCTCATCAGCGTCGGACAAATTACGGTCGCTCTTGGCCTTCGCAACCTCGCTCCATGGGCCCGCATCGTGGCTGCAGTATTTGCGGCGATCGGCCTGCTGGGCATACCAATCGGAACTCTGATTTCGATTTACTTTCTGTACCTGCTGCTTAGTAAGAAGGGCGAAATGGTATTCTCTGCCCACTACAAAGAAGTCATGGTGCAACCCCGCACATCAAATACAAGACGTCCATCGTCGTGTGGATTTTCCTGGCCCTGATCCTCAGTCTAATTGGCTTAGCAATCGTATTCGGCTAGCCAAGTGGCAATAGCGATAGACAGGTCGTCTTGGAAATGCACAGACATGTTTCGTCGCTCAATTGATGAACTCTCAGGCTGAGACGACTTCAAACCCGCGACGTTGTTCACGCTTAAGCAATGCATTCGCCGCTTCGTTGTTGGTGAACTCTTCTCGCTTCGGATCCCATTTCAGTTTGCCACCAACCTTCATAGCAATGTTGCCCAAATGACAAGTCGTCGCGCTGCGGTGCTGGCTCTCGACGTCTGAGATTGGTGTCTTGCGTTCGGCGACGCAGTCGAAGAAGTTGCCCATGTGATTGATAATCGCGTCCAGCTTGCCAGCTCGTTCTTTGCGAGACGTGTTGTCGAAGTCGTGGGCCATGAACGATTCGCGAGGTAACGGTTCTTTCTTAAGTGCATCGACAGCAACGCCAGCCACGGTTCCTCGATTCACGAAGATCCGCCCTTTGGTTCCCGTGAACATAACACCGTTGCGACCAGTGTCAGACACGGTCATCACGACGCCGTTGCCGTAGGTGTACTTCGCAAAATAGTCGATGGCCACATTAAACCGATCGTCGCCGTGTTCGGGATACTTCGCGGTCG
>JBGCDN010000850.1:0-13838 GCA_045105495.1 Planctomycetaceae bacterium | reverse complement strand
GGGGATACGGCACCCAGCGTTCCACACCAAAGCTGTCACAATGACAAGGCCAAAGACAACTCAGCAAGCTCGCTCTTTGCGAACAACAGCCACGAAGTCGGAAGGGTTGTTGTGGAGTATTCTCCGCAGCAAACAGGTAAGCGGTCTAAAGTTCCGTCGGCAGCATCCCATTGGTCGATACATCGCAGACTTCGCCTGTCTGAGCCGTAAGTTGGTTATCGAGATTGACGGACCGACCCACGACATAACCATCGATGCAGATTTGCGTCGCGAGAATTTTCTGCGAGCACGCGGCTGGGACGTAATCCGATTCGAAGATGACGATGTCAGAGAAGATCCGGAAGCAGTAGCAAGGGCGATCGCAAATCACCTCGGTATGGTTTATGAATTTCGGCGACGTTCGAAGGCGGGTTCTGGTTTAGAGAACGTAAGAGCTTCCAATCAAATTGAGACGACCCAGACAAGGCCCTCCCCGGAGCGGAGCTCCGACCCTCCCTCGGGAGGGTGACCTAAGGAATGGCGCCGCACCGGCTTGTTCGCTACCGGTCGGCATCAATCGATACATCAAATTGGCCGGTGGGAACCGGTCCTACGGAAACAAACACCAATGACAGACAAACTCCTCACCGACATCGCCGACTACGTTCACGCCGAACCCAACTTCAGCGACGTCGCTCGCAACACGGCTCGTCTATGTCTTCTCGATTCCATCGGCTGCGGCCTACTGGCTCTGAAATTCCCGGCCTGCACCAAGATGCTCGGCCCAATCGTGCCCGGCATGGAAATGGAAAACGGCTGCCCGGTTCCAGGCACCAGTTACAAGCTGGACCCGGTCATGGCCGCGTTCAACATTGGCTGTCAGATTCGGTGGTTGGACTACAACGACACATGGCTGGCCGCTGAATGGGGTCACCCCAGCGATAACCTGGGAGCCATCCTCGCCTGTGCCGATTACCGATCGCGAGTTCAGGGCGAATCGATCTCCATCAGCAACGTGCTGAACTACATGATCATGGCCCACGAAATCCAGGGCGTGATCGCATTGGAGAACGCATTCAACCGCGTCGGTCTGGACCATGTGATTTTGGTTCGCATCGCCAGCACCGCGGTCGCCTGCAAGATACTCGGAGCCACCCACGAACAAACCGTCAACGCGATCTCCAACGCATGGTTAGACGGCGGAGCACTCCGCACCTACCGCCACGCTCCCAACACCGGTTCGCGAAAAAGCTGGGCCGCCGGCGACGCGACTTCCCGAGCCGTCCGTCTGGCTCTCATCGCCATGACCGGCGAAATGGGTTACGCCACCGGTTTGTCGGCCGAACGCTGGGGCTTCAACGACGTTCTGTTCGGCGGCAACGAAATCAAAGTCGATCGTCCGTACGGCGATTACGTAATGGAGAACGTCCTGTTCAAGATCGCGTTCCCTGCCGAATTCCACGCTCAGACCGCCGTCGAAGCGGCCATCGAACTGCACCCACAGGTCAAAGATCGTCTGGCCGACATCGACTACATCGACGTCGAAACTCAAGAAGCGGGCGTTCGCATCATCGACAAGACCGGCCCACTGCATAACTTCGCCGACCGAGATCACTGCCTGCAATACATGATCGCCATCGGCCTGCTAAAGGGCGAACTCACCGCCTCGCATTACGAAGACGATGTCGCCGCCGAACCGGAAGTCGACCAGCTACGCTCCCTGATGAAAGTCAGCGAGAACAAGCAATTCAGCATCGACTACATGGACCCCGAAAAGCGATCCATCCCGAACGCCATCCAGGTCTTCTTCAAAGACGGAACCAAGACTGACCGAGCCGAAGTCCACTTCCCGATTGGTCACAAACGCCGACGAGAAGAGGGTATTCCAATTCTTGAACAAAAATTCAACGCGAATGCATCTAGGGTCTTGAGTACGAAGCAAGTTGCTGCTGTGGAAGACCAGTTGGCAGCATCGTCGAAATTAGGTGACTTGTCAGTAGCGGACTTCATGAATCTATTCGAGTTGACGACCTAGAAGATGAGGGCGGTTGATGAACGTGACCCGACTTCTCCCATTAGGCTTCCTGGTTCTGGTTTCCGTTGGCTGTGACCAGGGACCAGAGAATTTCGGACCACAACGGCAGCCAACTTGGGGTCTTAATCCCGCAACAAACGATGCGCAGAAAGTGACAAACCGATTTCTTCAGAGTGGTGCTGAAGTATGGTTTGGGAGCCACCCCGATCTGTCCGGGACGGACTCGACCCCGAGGGCTCCGACTCAAAAACAGTGGGACGACGTTCCAGTGTCAATAAAGGGACTGAACGCCGAGGTGAGCTCGACGGCTGACCTTATCGACCTTGTCCATCTGAGTGCCCTTGACGAGTTAGTCATCAAAGGTGAGATCTTGGACGACGATATGTTGTCTAACCTTCCGCCACTAGCTGAGTTAAAAACACTTACGATCCTTCCGAACGACAGTTTCACAGGTAGAAACATTGCCCACTTGGCAGCGTGTCCGAAGCTAACAACGTTAGAGATCATCTTCTCGGATGGTCTGCAAGGCGACTACTTGGCTCAACTTTCGCAAGTCCCAAGTCTGCGTCGCCTCGTCGTAATCCGTGGTCCAATCACGGATTCCACTTTGAAGCACATTGGAAACCTCAGCCAACTCACGTCGCTGGAACTGGGTGATTGGGGCAATTCTGACAACATCAAATGCGAATCGGTTAAGCCCCTGATTGTGCTCAGGGACTCATTAAGAGAATTGCGCCTGCATGGATTCAGTCACGAGTCTGTTCAAGAACTCCGAGCCGCCATGCCGGACAGCAAGGTCAATTGGATCGAACAGATGCAGTAAAGCCATCGGAGACATCTCGCTGGAGGTACTGAAACTCGGCAATCGGAGGATGACAGACAACATCAATAGTTAGTCGCGGGGTGGTACAGATTGCTTGCCAACTGTTTGCCGCACCCAGCTGACGATTGTATCCGGACGGAGTTCCGTCCTGTGATGAAGTTGCTCTGGCCCTCAAGCGGACGAAGATGTCGGACTGACTATATGGTTCCGTCTCACTCACCACATATCACACTTCTCTGGGCCTCTTGGAGTCGCAGCAAGTTTGTAACGGACGACGCCCGGGAACGTACACAATGTGTCTGTTCAGGCTCCAGTTTTGATTCGTTGGGTGTGTCTCCGCGAGGGTGCCTGCGGGAAACCTGAGTAGCGGTTCGCCTACTGACCGATGTCAGCCGTAGTGGATGAGGCCACGAGTCCCGACTGGTTCTCCCACGATCGAGGACTCGTAGCCTTGTCCACTACAGAAGGTCTGACGCGTAGCAGTAAGCGCACCTGTAGTGACCAATATGAAGCCTCGATCGTCTCGTAGAAGAACCATTCTTAGCGTATTGGCGGTGCTGCTGCTGGTTGTGTTTGTCGGCGGCTACTTTGCGTTCGAACCAGAAGTGACATGGTTCTTTGGATGGCAGGATGTTCCCGAACACGATGTCACGTTCGGCGAGCACACAGCAGTCCCTGGTAACTACGCGGAGGTGATCGACTTCGCGAACACGCACCTCGAACAACAGAAACGAGAGAAGGTGCTGCCTGCATTGTCTGTCGCGATCGGTTTGAACGGCGATGTTTTGTGGGCTCGAGCCATGGGTCCCAAAACCCTCGAAGGCGAAGGTCTTCAGCAACCGATTGGGCTGAACGATCGGTTCCGCATTGGCAGCATTGCGAAAGCCATTACAGGGACCATTGCTGCGAAATTGGTTCAGGATGGTCAGTTGGATTTGGATGCTTCCGTTCACAAGTACGTGCCATACTACCCAAAGAAGCAGCACGAAATTTCTCCGCGTCAGTTGCTAACGCATACCAGTGGTACTCGAAATTACACGATGCGTTTTGCCATTCCCGCAAACGAGTTCGCCAGCCGCACTCAGTACGATTCGGTTCAGGCCGCGGTCGACATCTTCAAGGATGATCCGCTTGAGTTCGCTCCGGGAACAGACTTTAAGTACAGCGTCTATGGGTACGTTTTGGCATCGGCTGTTTTGGAAGGTGCATCTGATCTCGACTTCCCAACCCTGGTGAAGACAAAGCTGACTGAACCGCTTGGCCTGACCAACACGATGATCGAATCAGAAGCCGCCGGGCAATTTGTCGCACCGTACGAATTTGAAGACGGTCGCTACAAACCGGCTCTAGTTGTGAACACGTCCAACAAGCTTGCCGCCGGAGGTTTCGTCTCAACGCCGACCGACCTGGTACGAATGGCCAACGCGATTTTGACCGGGACGTATCTGGCCGAAGACACCACGCAACAACTGTTGTACGAACCACAGAAGCTGACAAACGGGGAAGTCAATCCGCAGTCCTATGCACTCGGCTGGCGGAATACTCAGTCAGAAATGTTCTTCGACGGCGATCGCAAGATTCATATCGTTCACCACGGCGGCATGGCCATGGGAAGCACTGCGTTTCTGGTGATGTTCCCGGAATACAATCTGTGCATGGCTGTCGCGACGAACCGCAGCATGGGTTCTTCAGCAGAACTACTTAGCATGTTGGTCCCGATCGCCGAAAAGCTGATCGTCCAAATTGAACGACAGCGTGCGGCGGCCAACTGAGCGATGAATGGTGTCTCGCCTGGATTCACCCTCCGGCAACCCAGTCAGAAAACCCGTCGAAGCGGCGATGATCACTCCGACAAACACCATCCCAACGCCGCAACCGGTCAAGCGGAACGCTTGTTAGAGCCAGTCGCTGAGTTTCGTGTTTCGTTCCATTGAGGTTTTGGAGACGACGCGATTCTTTTCGTCTACCTGGATGACGGTCGCCTTGTGCTTCTTAATTTCCTTCTTTTTGAACTCGCAGTAGGTGCAAAGAATCACGATGTCACCCGGCTTCACCAGATGAGCGGCCGCACCGTTAATGCAAATTTCACCGGCGCCGGGTTCGCCAGGAATCACATACGTTGCCAGCCGAGTACCCCGTGTCACATTGTAAATTTCAATCCGCTCCAGCTCGATAATGTCGGCGGCTTCCAGAAGATTGCGGTCAATCGTAATGCTGCCCACGTAGTGCAGATCAGCCTCCGTTACGGTGGCTCGATGGATTTTGGACTTAAGAAGAGTGCGCTTCATCTTTGGGGTTCCAGAGTCATAGGTCGGCCAAAATTGTAACCACAGCAAGCACCAGATACCGCGCTTCGTTCTGAATCGTCTCAGGAAAACACCAGCCAAAATCTGCTCTTTTCGCAAGGAGAGTGCTGTACTGATTTTCCTTTGTCCTGTTTCCCTAACAGGGCGTTGAAAAAAGTAGCACGCCTCTCCGAGGCGTGAAAAATCCTCGAAGAAATGACTCGAAGAGTTGTGCGACAATCGTTCTTCAACAGGCTGCTAAGAGCAAGCACGACAAGGCAGAGCCAAGTCTCGTCTCCAAACCCGAGTCACTGAGGTCAGACAATTCTCAGAGAAACTTGAAGTTGGCTGTAACACAAGCAGATGTCGTCGTTCTTGAAGATGTGAAGCAAACAACACCCCTCAGATGAAAGCGACATTCCCATGCACGCCACACTCAAAGTTGCCACTGTTTTCGCCATCGCTGCGATCACCTCGACAGCTCGGGCTCAAAGCATTCAATACACCGCCAACGATCGAACTGTCACCATTTATGGGACCAACAATGCCGACACGGTCGAAGTCGAGAACTACAACTTCTTTGGTGAGAAGATCAAAGTCGAAATCGAGTACTGGGATGCAGCCAAGAACAAGTGGCGGGATAAAGATGAAACCTACGATGCTGACGAAGTCGACAAGATCATCTTCTACGGCTATGCGGGAGATGACTACTTTGAATGTGAAGACGACGATGACATCAAAGCAGATTGCTATCTGATTGGTGGAACCGGTTTCGACACATTGATCGGTGGACCAAACGACGACTACATCGATGGTGGCTACGACGGTGAAATGGACACGCTGTGCGGTGGTCGTGGAGCTGACACATTCGTTCGCTGGTACGAACTGGAAGAACGACCAATCACTGTGAGGCCCTTCACTACTATTTGGTTCCCGCCAAGCCTTCTCAACCTGTTGAATCCTCTGCCAATTGCTATCAACGTTGTTCGAGTTTACGAATACGAAGACCTGCACGATTTCTTGAGTGCCGAAGGAGACACAATCGACGCCCGAGAAGCTCCTTAGTCTCACCCGTTGACAAAGAGAACAAGAACGAAAGCCGACCACATTGGTCGGCTTTCTGTGTTTCGTCTTTATCGCGAGAGGCCAATCTTACCGCCGGTTGCAGAACCAGAAACAAACATGCTGGTTCCAGTCCCAACCAGAAGTCGAGGGTTCTTTTCGAACTCGCTCATCGCAAGCATCGGGTACTTCTCAGCGAATGTGTAATCCAGCTGCAACGACCGTCGGATACTACCACCCCCACTTCGTCTTCTGGGCCGCGGCCGAGAACGCGAAGAACGCTGAGACGTCGAACGCTGACGAGTTTGGTGTACGACTTGAACAAGCTCCTTTGCCGACTTTGGATCTTCCTGAATCTGATTGAACAAGCCGATAGAGAACGACAGCTCCTCTGCCAGAGCATCTGGCCCACGGAATCCAGACACGGTATGAAAGATCTCTCCATTAGGCGTAAGAAAAAGAAGCTGTACGTTCTGATTGGCAACGCCGTCCGTGACGGAACCTGCTTTATCGTTCGGTGCATGCGCATGCGACTGCCCCGCACTTGGGTCGCCTTCTGTGTTGATTGTGTGACAGACGAATTCGGTCTTCAGAGTTTCGCGGATGTTGGCTGGCGAGAACGACACGGTTCTCATTCGATGTCCGGCGCTTCACATGAAGCCGCAAAGATCGCCCAGTGCGCGAAAGCAGAGAATAGGTTTGCTGTCTCTTTTGTTGCTCGAACCAGTCGCGGCTCGCTGTGCGTCTTTGAAATTTCTGAACCACTGAACGTCAGCCAGCGCGACCGGCTTTGATACGTTTGTTCGTGCTTTCTGTTCCAGCCATGCGTGATCAGTAGAACTAAGGCGATTCGAGCCGACCCGAATCTGGCTGCCGTTCGACAATCTCAACGTGACCGCGTCAGAAGTACGCTCAACAAGGGTCGCTCTTACAGTGAAGTCGCCGGTGTTGTCTGTCCAGAATCGGGGGCGATGACGAGTATCGTCGGCGCTCGCAAGCGAGACGACACTTATCAGGAATAGGGTCGTACAAATCAGTCGCTGCATATCGTTCCTTTCAACGGTGTGATGTCGCGTAGATCATGGGTACGCAACTGGCCTATCCGGGACGATTGTGCTGTCTCAGCCTGTCGTACTGAGTTCGCTAACCGGATAAGCCAGTCGTGGCACCGAAAGCAGGTTCGGGTGCTATCTGCATTCTTCTGGCGATCGCGCTATCGCTCGAACGGATTGGATTCGTCAGCAACTGACAGCGAACCACTCAATATCGGAACACCAAGCATCTGCAGCGGTTCGAAAACACGCTCGCGAAACTCGAGGTATTCTTGAAGCGACTTGAACCGATGTTCTTTGCCCGCAATGGTGATCGCACCCGCCACAGTTGCATCATTCTTGATCGGCTGGCTCAACGTCTGTTCCAGCTTCAGTAGACTGTCAACATCGTCGAAGGCATGTACTTCACCGTCGATCGTCACCTCGCCGGAGACTCTTGCGAATATGAGACGAGCACTCAGCCATGCCGCGTTTGTCCTGGCCGGGTTCGCTTGGAAGCTTTGCGTCACTCCTTTGACCACGTAGTCAAAGCGATCGATTGATGTCAGCTTGAGTGAGGTTTCACCAAGCCGAATAGAACCTTCAAAGCCAGAAGGGCCCGAAACGTACGTTGCGAACACACCGTCAATGGCGTTGCCAGAAGTAAGCACAACAGCTTCCTGGTATTCGCCGACTCGCAGATAGCGACGCGGTGCTGCCCGCGTTGTGTTCCAGGGTACGACAACAACTTCACCAGCATCAAGCCTCACACGTGTTCGACCAGTCTCGTCTACCAGCACCTGGAACGTTGTACCAAGGTCGATGACTCGAGCGTTTGTCGTGCTGATTCGGAACCCGATGTCTTCAGCAGAAACCTGCACCTCTATGTTGCCTTCGTGCAGAAACACGTGGTTCGAATGATGTAGTGAGAACCGAATCGGTCCTTGCATGCTTAGAATCGAACCGCCAGCCATCCGCAGAATAGCTGTCCCGGAAATAAGTTCGTGCTCACCAACACCAAGCTTTTGTTCTACGACATTGCCCCGCCACAATCCTCGCGGTTCGTCGCCGATGACGACCGCCACAGGACGGTCAACGAATGCTGGTTCTGACTCTTCTGGTTCGGCGATGTCTTTGGTGGTTGCCGCTGTCAATTCAGTTTCTGATCTACCGGATGGACCCCGATCCTCGTCCTCGACCTGCCTGATTGCTTCAATTTGGTGAGTTGCTTCAGTCGCCGTCCGCATAGCGAGGCTTGCTTGCGATTCGGCCTGATCGAGTTTCCTATAAATCAGGTTTCCGAACCAACCAATCATCGGCACGGCAATAACGCACACCGATACGACCAGCACCTGCCGCCAACGTCGGCTTGCTACTATTGGTTGATCTGCAAATGGAGCGAATGGATTATCGACTCCCGAACAAGCAGCGATCACACCGTTCACGAAGTCGTCCTGCGATTCATGAATCGCTCCCATCGCGTTCAACATGCGATGGATTTGGTGGTCCTCAGCAACTTCTGCTCGCAGCACAGCATCCGCTTCCAGCAGAGACTCCATGGCGAGTACTTCTTCGACGGTTAGGTCTGTTCCAGCAGTATGTTGGCCCCACCTATTTGTGAACTCTTTCGCGTTCATGCCGACTCTCCGACACGAAGCTTGCTCTCAATACACGTTCGCAGTTGCTTTCGAATTCGCATCAACAACATCCGAACTGCACCAGCCCGTTTTCCGATCGACTGGCCAATTTCCTCAGCCGCTTCTGAACGATAATAGAACCGAGCCAATAAGTCGCGCTGAACTGGTTCGAGAGACTGAATGCAAGACCGCAACGCGTCCACTCGTTGCTGCTCGATCGACGTGTCGAACTCATTTTGTTCCAGCGACTTCAGATGCAGTCCTTCCAGAATTGAATCAAGTGAAACAACCATCGACGGTGGTTTCGATCGGAAATGCATCAACACATGATTCCGAGCAATCCCCAGAAGCCAGCTGCTAAAGGTGCCCGCCCCACGGTATTTGTCTAGCCCTCTGTACGCGGCAACAAAGACTTCCTGAGCCAAATCGTCTGCTACTTGTTGGTCTCCGATGTGTTGGATGAGAAATGATCTCACGAGCCGCTGGTTGGCTCGAACCAATTGTTCGAACGCTTCGATAGACAAAGATCCGCCGTAGTCCACGAGGCTCTCTTCGGAGATCTTGTTGTTCAATATTGGCTCCACAAACAGTTAGTTGCGGCGAATACGAAAACGTCACTAGTCAATTAGTGCGATTTCTCAGGTTTTCGCAGCGCAGCTTTTCTGAGTTTGAGCGATTTGGACCGAATCCGCGGTCGCAATGCTGGCAGGCGATGATGTCACAGAAGGAGCTCAAGGCAGTGGGTATCACCGAAGTTAGCCGCACATCAAGCCTGTTCACTCAGAACGAAGCGTTGCCAGAATCGGTGTTCTGACGGCTTCGCGAATCGCGAACCAAGCAGCGAACATGCCGACTACAAACACACTACCAATGATCATTGCTAACGATCCCCACGGTACATCGGCTCCGGTTTTTGTCAGATGCGGTGTCATGGCCAACAACGCGCAGCCGGTTCCGAGGGATAGGCCAATCAGCAGAAGCATCGCGTTTTCAATGAGAACCAGCCAGGTCAGTTTGGACGATCCGAATCCAACCGACCTCATGAGTGCTAGCTCGCTTCGGCGTTCGATGATGTTGCGAAGCATGACTGTTGCGAGTCCAAACGTACCGAGCAGCAGACCTAAGCCGCCAAGCGTTTGAAATGTCGAGAGGTAGGTATTCTGAACAGCAAGGAACCCGGCAATGCGGTCAGACACGCGTTCAACGTCCATGCCGTATGGCGTGAGCTTTGTCTCCAAGGTCGTGGAAAGTTGATCCGCCTGTTGTTGATCGCTCTCGAAGAGAAAGTAGCGGTAGCCAGATACCTGCGGGTAAACCTTTTTGAAGTTCTCTTCAGACATCAGCAGCACACCCTGAAACACACTGCTGTCCATCATGCCAACAATCTTCAGTGCGAACTCTGCGTTGTCAGCGGATGGAACCGGAATCGTATCGCCGATCCCCTTCTTCAAACTAAACTGCAACGTATTCATGTCGCCGATCGCCGGATAGACCGGCAGCTTGATCGGAGCAGGAACTTTTGCAGCACCCGGTAGTCCTGCCATGTTCGGCGTGCTAATGGTTCGATCAACGTCAACGAGTTCTGGTTCGAACGTCTCGTTGAGCAGTTTCCACGGTTCGTTTGACTTTGTATCCGCGAACCGAAACCCGCCGCGTTCAATCATGCTGCTCGGCACACCAAGTACGGTTGGCAACTTCGTTTGGTAGAGGTTCAGGCAGCTGCCGTCTTCACCCGGTTTCATTCGCAGCTGTTGAACAGAAACCGATTCTGGCCAGCCATCCTGTGCAAAGCCAAGCTTGTCGCGACCGTCAGCGGAATTCAAATTATGTAGCACCGGTTGAGATGTCTCGCCAACGAGTCGGAACCCACCGTTCCCCGAATCCAGCATCGGTTCTTCAACAGACGGATTTCGACGCCCCGCAGCCACGGCCACAATCACAAACGCGGCGAACGCAATCAGAGCGACGGTAAACAGTGAACGAGACCGATGGCGGGCGGCGTTCCGCAAACCAAGTTTGCTCATCGCACCAAAGCCAGGTTTGATACTCGAACCACGATCGCGCGAAAGCCATACGGCTACTGCGGCAACTCCAGCAACCAACAAAGCGATCGCCAGAATGAAGAACAAAACGACGCGCCATGTCAGGCCACCGAAGGCTTCGCTATCGGGGATCAATCCGGCTAACGTCGCGGCAAACAAACCAAGGCCAATAACCAGACCGCCGGCCAGACAAATCCACGCTCGACGCGGTGATGCAGATTCGCCGATCGATCGTTGATCAGCCGCACCCGTCAACAATGTCTTCGCCGAATAGCCTCGCAGTCGTCGCACGGAGAGCCATACAACCAGCAGCGAAACGACGACCGAGATCATTACACCGATGAGCAGAGATGGTGTTCGCACGGAGAGTTCGAGGAACCGTGTTTGGGTCGCTCCAATCCACCAGGTTCGTAACCCGTACATCATGAGCGACGCGTAGGCGATTGCCGCAACGATGCCCGGAATAACTCCCAGAAGTACCAGCACCGCGCCTTCTGCGAGGAAGACTCTTCGAACACGGTTTTCGGTCATTCCAAGTGCAGACAACATGCCCACATCGGCGGTCCGACGATCGATACCCAATCGAAACAACAGTCCAATCAGAATCGCAGCGGCCGCAATCAGGAAGAAACTGAAACCAATAAACAGCCCGGTAAAATCGTTTGCGCCAGTTGAAGCCAACAAGCCTTCCGCTTTGACAGCTCGAAATCCGAGCCCAATTTCCTGGAGCGAAGGTTCAATAAGCGGCCGACCCATCGCTAGTTCGGCAGCGTCATCCGCATCGATATCTGGTGCTAGAGCAACTCTCAGTGAACTGAGATTGCCATGCCGACTTCCAAACAGTTTCTGCGCGGTCTTGAGGTTGATGAATGCCTTGGGCGTCGTCTTGTGTTCTTCCCAATATTCGTCGTCACGCTCCGTGATGCGTTCCATGTCCATCGCGAAAGGCTGTTCCCAATCCGAAATGGAATCTGCATCAGTGATGCCAGGAACGTGTGGCGTGAACCCAGGATCTGCCGCGCGTGAATCGCCGAGTTTTAGAATGCCGGCAACTTTGAAGACGATGCTGGTTTCCTTCAAACCGCCGTCTTCGCCCTGCCCTTCTGAACCAACAATGTAATAGCGAACCCGAACTTCATCGCCCGGTTCTACCTGCATGTCTTCGGCCAGCCATTCGTTAATGAGAATCTCATTGTTCGCCAGCCGGACTGGTTTCTCATCGCCGACGAATTCGAATGCACCAAACTGGGCTTCATCAGTCATGTTGATTCCGGCAATTACGGAATAGCTCGAATAACATTGTTCGGCTTCGTTCTCATCTCCCTTGTCGTCGCGTGCATTGGCAATCGAATTCGCCAGGTAAACCAGAACCTCCGAGAACTCGCCGGTAACCAGCGGCTTCTTAACCGGGGCGACCAGATCCATCTCACGTCGCCAAATCGCGCTTTGAATCGTCGTTTTTTCGAGTTGCTTTTTGATGCTCTCAGCGGCTTCAACGACAGAATCCTGCAAGATGAGCGTATCGCTTTCGAACGACAGGTAACCACGATCTGCGTCTGCTCGAGCACGCAACGAAACGTCCGCGGGCCGTAGGAATGCTTGTGTGGATTGATCGAGTGCCTGAACTCGGCCAAGGTCGGCCACTTCGGAGTTCGATCCTAACTCGCGAACAAAGATCGCGTTCACTCGTGCTGGTGAGCCGGTCGGGTTTCGACGAGAACGCCGTACCTCGTCCAATCCAACTTGTTCCTGGAGGAACGTCAGATCCAGGTAGACCGTCATTGGTAACTGCTGTCCCGGTCGCAGATCGAACCGACTCGCGCCGTCTGTTTCTTCCAGAACGGCAGACACGGTCGCCGATATTTCCTGAGCAACTTCGTCTCGTTCGCCGAGCAACGTTTCGCGAGGAACACTCTCTGGTATCTCGACCCAGAGCGTGAGTTCATCGCCAGCCACAACACCCAAGTCAGTAGCAACCCGCGCTCCGAGTACCACTTCGCGTTCGGCCGGTAGCTGGGCTTCTCCGGTCTCCAGCAGCTTCCACAACTTGTCGTCCAGACCGACAACATTCGCATTGGTGACTCGGCGTCGATTGTCGTCGCCACCAGCTTCAACACTGCCGTTTACCAAAATTGCCGGTGCCAACTGCATGGTTCGTCCGGCAAGGAGGTGCCGGTTTTCAGTCATGTCTTCAACTAATTGCTGCCGAAAGAATCGCGGGCCATGCAGTGCGAATTGAACCTTCCCCAACCGCTTTAGCGTCATCGCCCGAAGGCTGTCGCGAACCGAATCGCCAACAATCAGCGCACCGCCAATCACAGCCGTGCCAACAATCACGCCAAGCACGACAGCGAGATTGGTTCTCCAATAGTGCAGAATGCTGCGCAGGATCAGCCTGAAAGTACTCATGGCATTATGTCCTAAGCGGTCACTGGTTGAGCGTCATCAACAAGTTTCCCGTCTCGGAGCCTGAGCTCCTTCGGGAAAGAATCGGCCAGCTCGCGAGAGTGTGTCACGCACAGCAACATGGCTCCCTGTTCGCTGGCAACCTCCAATAACAACTTGCCGATTGTGCCCGCTGTGGTTGGATCGAGGTTCCCTGTGGGTTCGTCGGCAAGAACCAAGGCAGGCTGATTGATAAGAGCTCGACAAACCGCAACGCGTTGTCGTTCTCCACCAGATAATCGAGCTGGTCGGTGATGAAGTCGTTCCGCAAGACCAACTCGATCGAGAAGTTCTTTCGCTCTGGCCACATGGTTATCAGCTCCACTTCCGACCAGCATCGGTAGAACGACGTTTTCCATAACGGAAAGCTGTGGCAGCAGATGATGATCCTGAAAGATGAAGCCAACCGATTCCGACCGGAACCAGGACAACTCTTTCGCACCTAAAGCAAAAGGGTCGCGGTCGAGAATTCTGACTAACCCAGATGTTGGTGTATCCA
>JBGCDN010000849.1:0-9559 GCA_045105495.1 Planctomycetaceae bacterium | reverse complement strand
TCAGCGACAACATCGGGCCAGAGGTTGCGAAGGTTCTTCCCGCCTTGACGGATGCCCACATTTTGTCAGCAGTGAACTCGCCATCGACATGAGCGTAAGTTCGGTTGTATCCGGCGGGCAACGGCATGACACCAATCGCGGAGCCGCCAGAGACTCCAAGCCGGAAGCCGCAGTTCAAGAACCGGTAGTAGAGAGCATTCGTTCGATGGAACAAGCCGTCACCACTGGCCGCGTTGGACTCACCGGGTTCCAGCGGTCCAATCATTCCATAGCCACCAGGAATGGTCGAATTTCGGTGGTAGTGGTTGTTGCAAACCTGAATCGTGTCCAGCTGCCCCAACGCGGCTCCAACAACACTCTCCGCCCACGATGGCTTGTCGCTATCGAACACAGCCTCGGGCGAATGCCGCCGCGCAACTTTGCAGAGGTCTGTGTCGGTCGGGAAGTAGAACCCGTAATGGTCAGCGGTAATCGGTTGGTTCAAGTTAAACAGAAACGTTGCGCCGGTAGTTCCTCCGGGGACAGACGACCGGTTGATTCGTTCAATTTCAATGTTGTTGCGTGTGACAATGTGGTTGCTATCGACGCGAATCGGGTTGGTAAAGTCATCGCCGGGCCACTTTGCATTCCACGTCTCACCCTCACCGCGCAACCAGTATGTGAACGACGGGACGAGGTGAATATCATCGGCCAGTGCCAGCTGCTTAAGCACATTGGGATTGTCGTGCCCGAGGTGCATGTGAAGATCTGCCGAGAACCAACCGCGCGACGGCATGTCGATCCACCGCTTCAGCGTCACAGTCTTCTCAATTGTCGCACCGGCTGATATCCCGACGGAAACATCGACCGGAACAAATTCTTTCCCACGCTCGACATGAACGGTGACCTCCCCCTCAGGGACAACCATCGTGAACTTGCCGTCACAACTAAAGCTGCGATCTTTCGCGTATGCTGTTGCTGACGTTGGCTCGATCGGCTGGAACAAGCGAGTTCCACCAGCATCGATCCAAGCCCGAGCCGGCAAGACATCGCCGGACTCGTCGACAACATGCGCGGTAATTCGTCCGTCTTCGGCATGCGTAGTCTGACTTAAAAAAATCAGTGCAAGCGACAGTACGGTGAGAACACGGCGATAAGACTTTGGCATGGGCGTGCGATAATCCATGTTCGTATCAGGCAGCTGAATCTGTCGAGCGTTTTGTGGCCCGAACTTCCGTAGCCCACGAAGCTCTTGGCGCATCTCGCGTAGGCACCGAGCTTAGCAGTAACTGTTTGTGATTCGTAGGACGAGCGGCGACGGCTGATATCACTTAGCCTGCAAGCTACAGTTGTTCTGCCAGAGGTAGAACTGAGAGCCCGTGGCGAAGAAAGATCCCGCATGCCGAGTCGATCCCGATTGAACCTACTACTCATTGCTTTGACGCTGTTCACAACAGTGGTCGATGTTGCCATCGGACAGACCAGCGGGCTGCAAACAAGTTTCGAACAAGCAGAACCAGGCAGCTTCACAACGTTGAATTCATCGATTGGCTTGTGGAAGACAGTTCAAGGCCGCGTTTTGGTTGATGACCAACATGCGTCCTCTGGAACCCAGTGCTTGCAATTGGCCGGTGGTCCCAATTCGTCTGTTGAGCTCATACCTTACGAACAGACAAAGACCGATGGCTACCTTGCGTTCAAAGCCGAACGCTGGACGAAGCGCTCGCCGTTCTCGTTTCGCGTTGAGAAGTGCTCCAATGGAAACTGGTCTGAGATTTACAACGGTGACAAACGAATTCGAGTTGGCAGACCATTTCTCTCCTCTGTCGACGTGCAACTCGCCGACCCCAACATCACCAAGCTTCGGTTCACGGTCACGAGTCCTGCGAACACAGGAATCCTGATCGACGATCTCCGCATCGCACCCGCCGCACCCCAGAAGATCACAAACGTTGAAGTGGTCCCGCTGGCTCTTCCGGCACTTGTTGGGACCGACTACAGCGCGCTGCTTAAGTTGAAGATCGAAACGACGGGCCGGAAGAACCCGATTTCCCTCAACAAGATTCGATTTGGGTTGAGTGACGAGACAAGCCCCAACGACGTCGCTGGAATGCGGGTCTTCTTCACGGGTTCTGCTTCGACGTTCTTAACGACCACGCCATTCGGTGATTTGACCAAGCCGGCCAGCAAAACCGAAGTTGCTGGTCAACAAACACTTGTCGAAGGAGCAAACTATGTGTGGGTTGCTTGCTCGTTGAACACGACCGCGAATATTGATCATCGGGTTGGGGTCGTCTGCGAAGCCGTGACGTTCTCGAATGCGAAGACGTTTCGGCTTCAGCCAAACGCGTCGGTTCAGAACATCGGCGTGGCTGTTCGAAACCGTGGCCTCGACGGCGTGCACACCTACCGTATTCCCGGTCTGGCGACGACAAAACGTGGAACACTGATTGCTGTCTACGACGTGAGACATCGAAGTAGTCGCGATCTTCCCGGGGACATCGACGTTGGCATGTCGCGTTCAACCGACGGTGGTCGAACATGGGAGCCTATGAAGGTCATCATCGATATGGGCGACGACCCGACGTTTCGATACGACGGCGTCGGCGATCCAACGGTGCTTGTTGACAAGACAACAGGAACCATCTGGTGCGCGGCGACGTGGAGTCATGGGAATCGTTCGTGGGTGGGCTCCCAACCCGGTCTCAAGCCAGAACAAACCGGACAGTTCATACTCGTGCGCAGTGATGACGATGGGCCCAGCTGGTCAAAGCCAATCAATATCACTCGCCAGGTCAAGAAGCCGGAATGGAGCTTCCTGCTAAATGGACCAGGCAAGGGAATCACGATGCAGGATGGCACGTTGGTGTTCCCGGCTCAGTATCAGGATCCACCAAACGCAGAAGATGAAGTAGCGAATCGCCTGCCGCATTCTGCGTTCATCTTTAGCCGCGACCACGGCACGACATGGCAGACCAGCACAGCAGCCTACGACGACACAACGGAATCACAAATCGTCGAATTGGAACCCGGACAGCTCATGATCAACTGTCGCTACAACCGCGCCGACAAGCGCGTGGTGATGACGACGACGGACATGGGCCGCACGTGGACCGAACATTCAACAAGCCGCAAAACCCTGGTCGAACCACGGGCCTGCATGGCCAGCCTGATAAACGTCGGGCGAGAACTCAGGCAGCTTGGAGTCAGCGGGCAGTATATAGATCGCAATGACTTTCTTCTGTTCTCGAACCCAGATTCAATCAAAGGGCGCGACCACATCACAATTAAGGCGTCACTGGATGGCGGAAAGACATGGCCGCGCGAGCATCACCTGCTGCTAGACGAAGAACGCGGTGCCGGGTACTCGTGCATGACAATGGTCGATGGCGAGACTGTCGGAATTCTGTACGAAGGCAGCCAGGCTCACATGACGTTCCAACGCGTCAAGCTGGCCGACATCCTGGCACCCCCAAAGAACCAGAAAACCAGCAATCCCTCGCAGGCGACGTTCCGGTCTGCGTCGACCATCGACAAGCCAGTTGGTTCAACGGGCGTCAGGTTCGCTCGCACATTCGGAGACCACATGGTCTTGCAGGCAAATCAGCCGATTCGAATTTGGGGACACGCATCACCTCGGAAGGCAGTCACTGTTCGACTGGGAATGCTGTCCACGAAAACGACCTCCAGCAAGAGCGGCTACTGGCAGGCTTCACTGCCGAAACAGAAATACAACTCGAGGCCGCAGGTTCTTGAAGCAACTTCTGAGGGAACCACACAAACCGTTCGTGACGTTCTTGTCGGCGAGGTTTGGCTGTGCGCCGGACAATCAAACATGGAATGGCCGCTTAAGCAGTCGGACGGCGGAGAAGGTGCCATCGCCGAGTCCGCTGACCCGATGCTGCGACTTATGAACTTTGCTGGATCGGCTCGCGGAGGAGCGAGCGTTTACGACGAAGCAATATTGGCCAGGCTAGCACCAAACCGGTTCAGCTCTGGGGAATGGCTCGTGGCGGGACCGACTTCTTCAGCAAGTTTCTCTGCGGTGGGCTACTACTTCGCCAGGCAGTTAAGAGCGAAACTCGATTGCCCGACCGGCATGATCAACGTCTCAATTGGCGGAACACCCATCGAATCCTGGATTAGCTCTGAGGCTCTCTCAACGCATCCCGAACTCAACTCGATGATGAGCGGTAACTGGCTCACCAACCCCGTCCTTGATGAATGGTGCCAGACCCGCGCGAAGCTCAACATGAAGCGCGTTCTGAGTGGAGAACTGGTTGCCCCGAGCGATCAGAACGGACCGAACCACTCATTCAAACCTGGCTTCATGTATACAGCCGCAGTCGCCCCGTTTGTCCCCATGTCGATCCGAGGCGTCTTGTGGTACCAAGGTGAATCGAACGCCGAAAGTCCCGACCGGGTCCGCCAGTACGACCTCGCGTTTCCCCTATTGCTTAACAGTTGGCGACAAGCATTCCGGAACCCCGATCTGCCGGTCGCGTTCGTACAACTACCAGCGATGGGACGAGTACATTGGCCGCTGTTTCGAGAACACCAACGCAGATGTCTGTCGCGATTGTCGAACGTTGGAATGGCCGTCACGATCGACACGGGCCAGCGAAATAACGTGCATCCTCGCCAGAAGCAGGTGGTTGGAAACCGGCTCGCTGCGTGGGTGCTGGCCAGAACGTATGGACATAGTGGTCCAGCTGCGGGGCCGTTGTTCGAATCTGCAAGATATGCGGATCGTGACGTAGTCCTGTCCTTCGACACCGACGGTGATTCCCTCACAACCACCAACGGCAAGCCGCCAAACAACTTTGAACTTGCCGGGGACGACGGCGTCTTTCATCCAGCGACCGCCATCGTATCCAGCAACACCATTCGCCTAACAAGCGACCAAGTTGCGAAGCCAAAGAATGCTCGGTATGCGTTCCGTGACTTTCCGGAGCCAAAACCAAACCTGTCAAACTCACATGGGCTTCCTGCCAGCCCGTTTACCACAGAAACACTAGCGGCCTCTACAGAGTCGCCAACAGAAGCAGTGCGTCTCCCTGAATCCAACGCTCGAAAATGATGTCGTTTTCGACTTGTTCGCCATCGCGTTTCCAGCCACCACGACGAACGAATCTGTCGTCTTCGTCACGAATGACGCGAAGCGTTTTGTCTTCGTTGTTCGTCCGGACAACGTCGTAGTCGATAATCAGTGAATTGGCTCCCTCACCACGGTAGTCAATGAGTTCAACGCCTTTGAGCCGATCGCGATCGGTGAAATCGAGCGCGATGTTGGAACCGGTTACGAAGATAGAATCGTTTCGGAAACCGCCATCGAAGTGCAGCGGAATGGCCAACGGACCACCACTGCCTTCCAGTACAAGGACATCGTCCGTGCTGTCATTGCCACGAATGGTCAGCGCGGTCGTTGAGGAGGTGATGAAGTCCAGGTTCTCCGTGCCGGATTGAACCGTGACCACTTCTGCATCACGACTTATGGATTGCTGACCGGTAAGTTCCTCCGTGGGGTGCGGGGTTTCCGTCTCAATCGCATCCGGTCGAACCAAACGGCCGCGACCTGCAAGGCGTTTGATTCGTAGTTCCGGCTTTCCGCGAACGCCCCTTGGTTTGCTAATGATGAAACCTGTCGCTCTGGTCAAGTTGACCGGAGCATGCCCATCGGGTCCGGAAACACTGGTCTCGATTGGCAGCGTCCGAGTGAACAATCGGAACCGTTCAACTGGTTCGTCGAACTCGTATTGGAGCAGCCCATCACGGAGCGTGTGGTTCTTCCGGTTAATCGTGACGTCGAAAACCCATTCTCCGTCCCGGAACACAAACACATCGAAGTTGTCTCCAAGCAGGAGGTTTCCACCAACTCGAAGATCAATCGTCACTGAGTCGAACAGATGGCCAGACCGCAGTTTGAAGTCGTGGCCGGCTCCGTCACGGTGTTGCACGTAGATTGGTTCCTGAAAACCGAGACGTCGCCGAGGAGTCCGGTGAACCAAGTCGTCATCCGGCAATCCATACTCAAACAGGTCAGAAATACCATTATTGTCTGCGTCAAGTGCCAGCAGTTCATCTCTTGCCGGACCAAAGTCCGCCGGGTTATCGATAGCCGCCTTGGAAAGCAGGTTGGCACTCTTCTTCGACTGGTAATAGACCTCAGTGTATTTGATCCGCCTCCGCCAGTTGTCGAGGTTGTAGTCTGAAACAGATCCGCTCGGCGTTACTGCGTATGCAGAGTGACTTGAGCTACCGATCATCGCATTCGTAATGTCAAACGCACTTTGGAAGTCATAGATATCTTCAGTTGTTTGTACGATCTCCTCTGCGAACGCTTCGTCGTCTCGATAACTGGTGTTGGCTCGTGCTTGTTCAATGAACCGGATGGTGTCGGCATCGAGTGGTTCGCCACTGACGTAGTTGGTGAAGACGGTGGCGTCAGCATGGTCGACCGTGCCGGACCGATTAAAGTCCAGCGAATTGAAGTCTTCGCCGTCGAACTGAATTGTGTAGCTCATGGTTTCGCCGATGAAGTGTTCAATATCGGCAGGGTCGGTTCGTTCGGCGTCGGGTCCAAGTGCACCGGCTGTCAGGTCAGAGCCGCGAAGACCCTGGATGTACCGGGTAAAGAGCACGCCATCGGTTTCCGCGTTGGAAACGCCATCGTCGTCGATATCCGTGGTGATCACGACGGATGCGTTAATGATGTCGACCGTCGTTTCGTCGAAATCTGCGGTGTTGTCGGTGACGCTTGTCTCTTCCTCGATGTCCTGTGCATCGTCGCGGTTGATTGTCAGGGTGCCAACGCCGCCGATTTCTGAGCGGATGGCAAACGTGAGAAACTGGTTCTGCTGAACCATGTCCGCCGTAAAGCCTTTGATGCGGAAGCCGCCTCCGACTGTGCTTTGAACCGTCAGACGATCATCAACAGGTCGGACGATGTCGGGTGTGACACCGCTGCCAGGCGTGATAACGATGTCTTCGTAGTACTGGTCACGCCCGTCTGTCCCTGATCCAGCCTCAAACATATCGACGCGCACGAACACGTACTCGTTTGCAGGCATCGTAAATTCGCTGTCACCAGATGCTTCTGCTGGAAACGCAGTTCGTTCCGTTTTGCCATCGATGGGGGTTTCAAACAGGGTGAACGGAGTCATCGACAATGTCTGTGGACTGTCCAGTTCGAATGTTCTCTGAAACACACTGCCAAGGTCGAAAGTTCCAAGCGTGTGTTGATGCGACACCAGAGGCTCTACGTCGATGATGTCGTAGCCATAGCCAGACAACTGCATGGCGAACGCTTCGAAGCTTCCCTTCAAAGCGACTTCCAAACCGATGTCGTTGGTGACTTTGGAGTCCATCTGTAGAGACGGGACCACAAGAATCGGTGATGAGTCGAGGATCTTCACTTCCTGTCCCGGATCGAAGGAAACGGAATCTACTGGTTCGCCTTCGTTATAAGGAACGCCATCGATGTTCACTCGGACCGAACGGGCCGCTCCTGGTTGGTAACCGCCAGGGTAAGTGATCCCATTCTCAACCAGGTCCTCTTCGAAGCCGATCTCATGAAACGTATAGGTCAACTTTTCAACGATCGGTTCGACTCTGACATCCTGTGTTACGTTCAGTTGCGGACCAAGGTTGTACGATACGGTCGTCAGGTTGGCTGACAGAGGGCCAAGATCTACTGAGTACCGGCCTGCGGGTATTCCAAGGCTTGGTGCTGTGAGTGCAGCGAAATCGACTTGGAGGTTTGCGAGCTGGCGTTTGTTGTCGAGTTCGCTGTTGTCCGCAAACGATGAAGTGCTGGCTCGCAACACACCGAACTTGTCGGGTGTATTGCTTCGCAGATTAATATCTGGCAGTGTGACCTCAACAGAACCGAGTCCCAGACCCACTCCTGCGCTTCCCGCAGAAGCTCCGAGCACAAGGTCAGCCTTCCCACCCAGCAGGCTTCCTTCCGACTGGCCAAACCGAACACCCAAACCTGCACTGAACGATGTCTTCTTTTTCGCGGTGTTTTTTGCGTCCTGTAGCTTCTCCTCGGCCCTGCCTAGTTTGTCTTCGGCTCGTTCGATGTCTTTGCCAAGTGCTTCCACTTCACCGCGAGCTGTGATGCGGTCGCCGGCAGTATCAGCACTGTCGCGAGCAGTTTCCGCCTTCGCGCGTTCGCGCTTCAATCGGTCCACATCGTTCGCCGCTTCATTGCGTTCTGCGCGGGCATCCAGAATGTCCTTTACCAGCTTGCTGTCCTTGCCGAGCTGGACCGACTTGGCGACGCTTTCTGCGATGCCCTGGCCGATGTAGCGAATGTCACCATCGAGGTATGGCACGATTGGTGGCTCGTCAAATGGTTGCCCATCGAGATCGACAAACTGAACTGCACGCGCGGATTGGTTCCCATCCTCGTCTTCGGTGATCTTGAAGAACGTTCCGTCGTCCGATAGTGAAAAGACATCGTCCGCGTTTGTTGCGAGTACGTAGTCGCCAATCTCGTTCTGAATTTCGACTTCCCCGACCGCAAAAAACATCGGGCGGCCTTCGAAGTCTGTTACCTGGCGATTCATCGAGAACAGCGGGATTGTTTTATCCAGATCGAAGTCGACTAAGTTACTTGACGTACACCCAAGCTTGCAGCCGGTCACCGACACCCCGACGTCCAGCTGCATCACCAGATCCGCGTAGGCTCCGACCTTTGGCGAAACGGTGTAGACGCTTCCATCGTTGACGTCGATAAAGCTGGCGATCGTCGCGCCGTCATCTGACTCGTCAATCAAGTAGCTGTGTTCGCCGTCAAAACCAATGTCCATCGAACCAGAGTTGATAAAGAACCCCACGTCGAAACCAAACTTCCCGGCAAAGTCGGCATTCATTTCGCCGCCGAACCTAAGTTTGTCCCCCGTGATGTGACCGGCTTTCAGGTTACCGGTATCAAACTCAAATCCGAGGAATTTGGGTTCCGACGCGATGGCAGAACCGGTTGAACCGTCGTTGAACCCAAAGCCATACGTCAACGCTTTGCCCGGACCGAACTGGCTTTGGTCGTAGACGCTGTATTGGAAAGTCGACGCTCCAATGGATTGAACTTCGTAGGCCCCAATGTCAGGAATCATTCCCCCCACGTCCGGGAGATCAACGAGTGATCGGCCGCGTTGATCCGTGAGCGCATCGCTCGCCAGCCCCGCGTCGATCGCAGGACTTGTGGGTCGTAGGCTGTGGGTTCGAGTCGCGGCTCTGTTGTCCGAAAGCGGACCGAGTTCCGGATCGACACCTGGTTGGTTGTTGACATCGGTCAGCAAGTTAAAGCTCGCATCGCGCCACAGACTGTGGGTTGCGTGAATGCTGCCGAACCCGTCTTTCCGAATGTTCGCCGTGTTGTTGGCGATCAGGCTGTTCGTAAATGCCGTGGTGGTTGTATTGAAAACATAAACCCCGCCCGCCTCTTTCACAGCCGAGTTCTCTGCGATCGTGACATTGACGAAATTGACATCGGCGGTCGAGTACGTGAAGACACCACCGCCAACGCTATCGCCCAGATGAACGGAGTTGTTGGAAATCGTCGTGTAGCTGACAT
>JBGCDN010000848.1:0-12874 GCA_045105495.1 Planctomycetaceae bacterium | reverse complement strand
TACTTCCAAAACAGTGGTTTCAGCCGTCGCGGTGCCCGCTTACCCTTGAGGACTTCAACCTGACTGACGCCGTCTGAAACGTAGTTTCTTGGCAGTTTGGCTCCAGCAACCTCACAGAACGTTGGGAGCAAATCAACAGCCGAAATCAGCGAAGTGTCATCAACTTTCCCAGCCGAAATCTTCCCGGGCCAGCGAGCGATAAACGGAACACCGACACCGCCTTCAAACAAAGATGCCTTGTAACCTCGACGACCTCCCGTGACTCCTTTGGCAGCTGCAATTCCCCAGCCCGCGCCGGTCGCTGTGTCGTAGCTCAGTTTCATCTCCGTCTTCCCCGCTGCTCGCGCGGGGCCATTGTCGGAACTGAATACGACCAACGTGTTGTCAGTAACCTTCAGCCGGTCAAGAGCATCGAGAACCTCACCAATACGATCGTCGGCATGAGACAACACAGACGCATAAGTTCGATCAGCTTCGTTCTCGATGTGACGAAAACGCCACTCGTATTTTGGCACCGTGTGAAAAGGCGTGTGAGGTTCATGAATCCAAAGATTGACAAAGAACGGCTTGCCCTCGGAGATAGCCTGTTCAATGAAAGCGACGGTGTGCTTCGAATCCTCATGTACCGGCATCTGCTCGCCCGCACAATTGAAGGCACCATATGCATCGTAGCCGTAGATCCCGGGCAACGGCGAATCAGGAATCATGTTGTTTGCCAAATGCCACTTTCCGTAGTGAGCAGTCGCGTAGCCAGCGGTCTGCATGATTCGCGGAAGCAGTGGAGCCTTCGGATCGAGCCAATCGGGCATGTTCCGTTTGGCATTGCTCGGCACCCACGCGAAGTGACCGTCGATGTTATATCGAGCAGGAAAGTGCCCTGTCATCACAGCAGCACGACTGGGTGAGCACACGCCGCTAGCCACAGTAAACCGATGAAAATCGGTTCCCTCTTTCGCGAGCCGATCAATGTTCGGCGTCTTGACGTATGGATGCCCGTGACAACTTAAGTCGCCCCAACCCCAATCGTCCGCAAAGATAAAAACAATATTGGTGCGCGGAGCTTGGTCTGCCAATGACGACTGACCGCAAAACGCAACGAGTAAAGCAAGGACCGGTAGAATACTTCTTGGTAAACACATCTCACGAGCCTCGGAGTATTCAACAGGGACAGAATGAATTCAGCAAAACGACCGCGCGTCAAAGCCAAATCCTATCACAATCCATCAGTTCAATCGATCTGCGCGATCTACCTAAACACCCTAAGGCCGCCTCCGATTCCGGAAGAGAACGAGTGCAGCCATCGCGATTCCAAAGCAATCAATCAACACGTCTGAAAAGACGCCGCCACGTTTCGGAACAAAAGTCTGATGCCATTCATCGGATGCGGCATAAACCACGCACAAGCCCGCCGCGATCAACACATTCCGTGAAGTTTGATTCCCACGAACAACGTCAGTCGCTCGCGTGGTCAGAACCGTGAGAATGGCAAACTCGGTGACGTGCCAACCCTTCACCACGAACAGCCACGACGCTGCCCAGAACACTTGAAACTGCCGAAACGACTCTGGGTCGTCAAAGATGTTTTTTCGAAACCATGCAAAGAATGTATGTGGGGTGATGACCGTTGAAGACGTTGCGAAGATTGAAGCCGCCCAGAGAACGCAAAGAATGACCGTTAACCAACGTCGCCTCAGCATTTCGATTCACCTTCACGACCAACTGAGACGCAGAAACACCTGGACAGAGCAACCTTCGATGAAGTCACTTCGGCGATTCTAAGCCAACATCGCGAAGAACTGAGACGGGGCGTCCCACGCACCAGATACCGGATTCAACATTTCTACTCACGCAATCACGTCAACTCTGAATCTCGTCTTCGAAAACGAACCACTCCGCTACGCAAGCAACGTCCTTGAGCCAAACGGGACAAGGCCCATCGCAAACACCACCTTGTCCCTCACTCCCCCGCGAGCAGATTCAGATTACTCTCAAAGGGTTCAATGAGACCGTCGCAATTTGGACATTCGATGCTGCAGTCCATGTCTGCAAGCATAAAGGCAAGACCGGGATAGCCACGGCAGGCAGCGAGCGCAGACATCATGTGCCGAAGTTCCGACGCGGTGTTTTCGGTTTCCTTAGTGAACGGCATCGAGGCGGAAATCAATGGAACAGCATCGCGCTGGGCGGACTCGTAGTCACGCCGAAGGAAGTCAGGAATGTCATCAGCGCTCGGAAGATGGCCACAAGCCACAGAGTAACCAACGAAACAAAGAAGGTGGCCACGATCAGGATTGTCAGCGGCAAGCGTTGCGACCACGGACACCAAGTGAGGGACCGCTGCGTATGTGGCCGTATAGACCGACTGTTGGTGGCAGAGGGCGCTCCAATAGTCGAACGATTTCACAGAGGCGTGAAAGTCGGCCGCTGGAGCATTGAGTCGTCGCAGCCATTCAACGGTGTCGCGGCAATCACCATAAGCGTGCCCAAGCGAAGTCCAGCGATCGTCGTCGAGTGAGAGCATGCTTTTGTTGATGGACAACGGACGGTTCTTGCGACACCGCCCCGACATCAAGGAACGGCTTGAACAGCAATTGAGTCTACCACCCCAGCGAGGGTCGAACAATAAGCGAAGGTATGCCGAATCCCTATCGCAAAAACCATGTTAGGCGACCGGTTGCACTACGATGACGCTTCGATTGCATCTGAGGCGTCCGCCAAATATGCGCAAAGATCACCGGTGGCATCAATCAGGTCGATCGCCATTTGCATCGGAGCCACGCGAGCGTTTGGAAATCGCGGGAACTGGCCAACGACGAAATGAGAGAACCAGTTTGGTTTAGGTAAGTCGTCAACGAACCAGCAGCCGGAATAGCGCCGCACGAACACCTCGCCGATGAAATAGCCAACACGGCAAAACAACCAAATGCGGTCATCGTGAGTCGCTGTGGGTAGGTCCTGCGCTAACAGCCAGCTTGCTATAGGATCGACGAACGGTTCAGGATCGTTGAGCACTTCATGTGGGTTCGGAAGTTCGAGAGCCGTGCAAAAGTCAACGAGAACTGGCATGACGTCCGCGAAGAACGGTGCGAACTCAGCGCGACGGCGATCAAGGTCAGCGGCTTGTTGGGGTGTGAGTTCGGGCGTCAACAATAACTGAGCTCGTCTAACGGAAGGTTTTTACTTCACGGCCCTGAACGAAGCAAACGATCTGAACTACGAGGATTGTACCAAGGCCAGCTCGCGTTGACAAAGATGGAAGGTGTGCCGCGGGCCTATCGCAAACACCATGTTAGGCGCCGCTGAACTGCCAACACGCGTTGCCGATTATTCACCTCGCATCAGCCTGCGGCGAGAAAGTCACGGCCCGCTTCAGCGAGGTAAGGATCGGCAGACGCACTGCACACGCTGGCGAATTGGTGGAGTAGAGTGTGGTCGATTTCTGAGTACAGTTCGAGCAACCGGCGACATTCCCAGTCGTCAGCGAGATTTAGACTGCGTTTAGCAACGTTGTGAATCCGCGGAACAACCCAGTCACGCGGCACCGCGACGATCGCGCGCCGTCCATAGGAGATGTTGGCGTCATTTTGAGCCTCGCAGGCCAATCCAAGAAGATACGCCAGAACAGCGGTTGCAACTTCGTCGGACAGCGTGACGATCAATTCAGGTTGCCGATACAGTCCCGCCTGAAAAGTGTCCATCGTTTCGCGATGAGAGTCAGCGTAAGAGGACACTTTGTGGCACCTAACGGAAGGTTCTTACGACACCGCCCTGAACGGAGCGAACGATGTCTGAACTACGAGGAGTTGTACCAAAGCCAGCGATCGTTGCCAAAGTGCGAAGTTGTGTCGCAGGCCTAGCGCAAACACCATGTTGTACGCCCGGTGCATTACGAATCAGGGTTGGTGTCTGCGAGATGCCATTTTGCCAGTTCCCAATCCGGATCATGGTCGATACGAAAATCGAAGGGGCGAGGGCGAACAGCGGGGACATCATTGATAAGTGATCGCAGATAGTGATTTGCAGGTTCAGGGTCGAACACGCGCCAAATCAGTTCACGTGTCGAATTCCATGTGATGCGAGCGAGAAAGAGTGCGTTCGGTTTGGCAGCGTCCTTACCTTTGATGCGATCATCAAGGACATCACCGAAGCGATCGACGATTTCACGCTCAGCACGCGACGGCATGCCATTCTCGATGAGGTCGTCAAGTTGGAGCATCAGCGATAGATGCCAGCCGAATACAACCTTTGGCTGAAAGTCTCGCAGTGCAGCATTGATCGCGCCAATTCCCGGGAGGTCATCCTGCCGGAACTCGACAATCGAGTAAGACTCCTCTGGAATGATAACGCGGTGTTCGGGCACTAATTTGAATCCGGTAGGGCGTACAACGGAAGGTTTTTACGACACCGTCGTTGCGATGCCATTCAAGTTTGAACAACGTGAAATTCTAACACCAGAGGGAGGCTTGAACAAACGACAGCGGTGTGCCGAAGGCCTAGCGTAAAAACCATGTTACGCGACCGATGAACTACGGTTGATACTCGACCAAGGTGTGATTCTCCCCGTCCAGTTCTTCGGTGATAATCTCAGAGATAACGTCCCAATCGCCACCGGCAAGTCCGGCACCAATTAGCGGATAGCCAATGCGTTTGCCAGCAAAATCAGATTTGATAGCAGCGAAGACGGAACGGATTGCGTCGTAGTCGGCCTTGATGCCACGGCCGCGCCAGTTGAATTGTGTGTAAGCGTTGACGATTGTGAGCTCGAGACCATCGCAATCGACGGTTGCAGACGAGTATGTGCCGAGTTTGTCGCGGGAACCCTTCTCAGTGGCGAGGTCGGCATCGTAAGCGGCCGGAAAGTGTTGTTTGATGGATTTGGCAATGCCAGCACCCATCGTGTTCTGGCAGTTGCAGCCGTGGATGATGACGTCGAAGTCACCAGCGATTGCCAGCGTGAGAAGATCACCACGAACGGTTTGCATTGGGTTAGTCTCGGTCGCGTAACAGGGTTTTGTTCGACACGATGTCGAAAAATGCGGCATCGTGTTTTGGGAGGAAGGTGAAGAGGCGAGGTGCGGGATTAAGTTTTTTCACCTCTACGATGATTGGGCTGAGAGCCAGACCTCCCGCTGACGGGGAAGTCTGGCTCACGCGGTGGTCTGCATGGCATCGAAGGTCGCCGCACAGCTTATGCGACGGGACTACTCCATCGGAAACCATTCTGCTAATGATGCCACGGGGTTTGCCTAGATCAGAGATGACATGTCTGTCATTCGGACGAAGCCTTCGATTGCTTCGTATTCGGCGAGGCCCAATTCGTCGTAGCGGCGGGCCGTATCTGCATTCCTTGCCTCAGCACGTTGCCAAAATTCTCTCATGTCAGGGCCCGGGAATAGCGCTCGGTCTTTTTGAGATTCGTGTTTGAAGATAGCAGTTCGCTTTTGGGCCACTTCCTGCGGGCTAAGCGGTACGGCCATGTCGATTTGGGCCGGAGCCCATTCCTGCCAGGCACCTCGGTAGAGCCAAACGGTGCAGGTCTCGAACCAATCGTCGTTCTTGCATTCTTCAACCGCCCGCAAGACTGCACTGAGGCAAGTTCGGTGCGTTCCGTGTGGGTCGGACAGATCGCCGGCGGCATAAACCTGATGCGGCTTGATGGAACGCAGTAGATCGACAGTAATCTGGATATCTTCTTCACCCAGCGGCTTCTTCTTAACTCGGCCGGTTTCGTAGAACGGCATGTTCATGAAATGCAGGTGCTCCGTCGGAACCCCACACACCCGAGCTCCTTCGCGCGCCTCGCCGTGGCGAATCAGACCTTTCAGCCGGCGAATTTCTTCGCTATCGACCTGACCTGGCTGCTTGTTCTTGAGGAACTCTTCAACATGGTTTTCAAGTGCAAGCACACGTTCGTTGCCAGCGTCGAATTCGCGGCAATAATCCGCAGCGAACTCCGCGAATCGAATGGCGTCTTCGTCGAACACGGCAATATTGCCAGACGTTTGATACGCGATATGAACTTCATGACCGTGGTCGCAGAGGCGAATGATGGTTCCGCCCATTGAGATGACGTCGTCGTCCGGGTGTGGAGAGAACACCAAGCATCGCTTCGGGAAGATGTCGTCGAAGCGGCGGGATAAGTCGCCCGGTTGCTTGCGACGATCCGGTTTTCCGCCCGGCCAACCAACCAGTGTCGCCTGCAGATGCCGGAACACTCGCAGGTTAATTTCGTATCCAGGTCCGTGTTCTGCCAGAAGATCTTGCAGCCCTTCTTCGTTGTAGTCCGCGTCTGTCAGCTTCAGAAGCGGCTTGCCAAGTTTCTCCGACAACCAAATCACAGCGCGGCGAATGGAGAGTTCGTCCCATTCGACCGGGCCGACCAGCCATGGTGATTGCGATCGAGTGAGCTTTTCAGTGGCCGGTTCGTTCAGGAAGAACTCAACGTGATCCAATCCCTGGAGGAATGTCGCCGGAACCGACGGTGACGGTTCTCCTTCGACCGTCCTCGCGACAATTGGGGCTTTGCCTTCGCCGTAAGCGAGAATAATGATTCGCTTTGCTTCCAGGATTGTCCCGACACCCATCGTGATCGCTCGACGCGGGACGTTTTCCGCACCGAAGAAATCGCTTGCGGCATCCGTTCGTGTCACGGTATCCAGCGTGATCAAACGAGTTCGCGACTTGATTCCTGAACCCGGTTCGTTGAATCCAATGTGACCAGTTCGACCGATGCCCAAAAGTTGGAGATCGAGTCCGCCTGAATCCTGAATCTTTTGCTCGTAGGCGCGGCAGTATTCGTGGACTTCGTCCAGACCCACGGTTCCATCGGGAATGTTCACGTTCTCATCAGGGATATCCACGTGATCAAAAAGGTGCTCTCGCATGAATCGCACGTAGCTCTGCAGTTCGTTTGGCTGCATCGGGAAGTACTCGTCCAGATTGAACGTAATGACGTTCTTGAACGACAAGCCTTCTTCTTTGTGCAGTCGAACCAGTTCAGCGTAGATCCCAACGGGCGTTGAACCTGTGGCCAAGCCAAGCACGCAGTTGCGGCCTTCTTCAGCCCGTTCTCGAATCAGTGTCGCGATCTCATCGGCGACGAACTTGTTGATCTCTTTGGAACGAGGAAAAACACGGCAGGGAATTCGTTCGTGCGGGTAGTTGTACGTCATGATTTTTGTCAGCTATTGAGTATTGGCGAGCTGCAATTTTAGCGACAACCGACCAGAACAACACTCTCACGGAATCCGCTGCATCGGCCGAGTCAGAATTGGAAGCCGGAGCCGTTAAGGTCTCATCAAAAGGCGATGTCACGAGACATTCAAAGCTTCCAATTGCTTCGGGGCGGGAACCAGCCACACTCCATCTCCCATATTCGCTAGAACCCGCACCAGCGGACCGGTTCGCGTTATCGCCACTGCTTGTTGGCCGGTCGCCGCTTCGAACCAGAGCTAGGTTTGAACGACCAATAGCCCCAATCCCACGCGCGTTCTTGAATGCGCAGTGACTATTGGCAGATCGCATTTCCCCCCTCTGCGAACGAACCGATGCAAAAACAACCACGTCTGCTGCAGTTCACCAGCCTGCTGGCTGTGTCGGCCGCCGGAATCGAATCCGTGCTGCTTGCGACTGTCCCAAATAGCATTTACCGGGAAGGGCTGGCCGCCGCTGCACTGGCCGTGTTCGGGCTGCTTTTCCTTTGGATCAGCGGTATCGACCTGGTTGCTCAAGCAGCGAACGCAATCGAGAAATCATCCGCCGGGAACCGAGCACTTCGAATCGGCTTGAGAACACTCTTCGGCTGTCTCGCTGGCTTGCTATTCATCACGTACTGCAGCAGCTGGGGCACATACTTTCGCGCGGAGCAGTTTGCGAACGTTGATGGCTTTCGTTTCATTCTCGAAAACCCATTCGACACCACATGGCTCTATCTCGGAACAGGCGAACGCGCCGTCATTGTTCTCGCTTTAGCAACTACGATTCTGATCGTTCCGATTGCGGCTTACTTCTGTCCAAGAATCGCCACTCTGGCGACGCCCCCCAGTACCGAACCCAAAATTACCCAAGCCGCGCTTTGGCGAACATCGGCGGCCCTGGTCCTCACCTCGATGTACTTCGTTTACGGAGATCCAAATCCGGTTTCTCGAAACCTGCGTTTAGATACGGCACGTTCAGGAATTAGCCCGATCGTCACACTCGCGGTGGCGACGGTTGAAGCGATCCGAGAAGAACCGATCGGTGAACACCTTGAAGACAACGAGCTCCAGCCAATCACAAAGTGGGCTCCACCCGCAACTGACAAAACCAAACGTCCGAATATTCTATTCATCGCCGTTGAATCTCTTCGCGCGGACGTGGTTTATCGAAGCCATCAAGGCATCGAAGTCACACCGAACCTGAATCGACTGGCCAAAGCGGGCCTCAACTTCACACGTGCGTATTCGCAGAGCACTCACTCGGACTACGCAGACGTCTGCATCGTGTCGTCACTCTATCCGCTGCGGACCCGCGAGCATCATTACTACAAGGGCAGTGACCCCTGGCCAAAGACTTTGGCGTTCGATGTTTTCAAAGCAGCCGATTATTCAACAGCAATCATCTCGGCTCAAAATGAGTCGTGGGGCGGGATGGACCGGTTCCTGGAAACTCCGAACCTCGATCTGTTCTACGATGCCAAGAGATACAAAGAGAACCACGCTCCTGGAGCCGCAGCATCTCAGTTGGAACTTACAGAATGCGTTTTCGATGCGTTCGGATGTCTGCCAGATGCTCACACAATGGACACGGCGTTGCAGTGGATTACTCGCCAGAACGACGACAACAAACCGTTCTTCCTTAGTATGAACTTTCAGAGTTCACACTTTCCGTACGAGCTTCCCGAGAGTGTCGACGAACCGTTCCAGCCATGCGAACTGGATTCTGATGTCACCTTCCTCTCATACCCAATTGAGAAGAAGCCACAGGTTCAAAACGCTTACTACAACGCACTTCATTACGTCGATCTGCAGCTTGGCCGAATGATCCAGCAGCTTGAGGACATGAACATCCTTGACGACACAATTCTGGTCGTCATGGGCGAGAACGGCGAAGCGTTTCACGAGAACGGATTTGTCGGACACGCTGACGAACCGGTTCAACCAGCCATCCACGTCGCGAATATCATTCACGCTCCAAAGTATCTGAAGCCACGCGTCGAAGAGTATCCGACTGAACTTATCGACCTCTTGCCCACGGTGATGGGCATGATCAATTGGCCCTCACACCCAAACTTCCAGGGCATCGACGTATTCGCCGAGAACCGCGCGTCTCAGGATGAGCGACTGTTGTTCTTCCACACGAACTCAGCCATCGCTCGAGCCGATGCGGTGTTGCTCGGTGGCCGCTGGAAGTACAGACAGAACCTTCGAACCGGCCAAACCGGTTTGTACGACATCGATGCCGATCCAATCGAAGCAACAGACGTCTCAGCAAAACATCCACAGCTCGCGAGACGACTCGATAGCGTTCTCAACAACTGGCGCAATCGCCAGCTGGCGTACTACCATCATCGACGGTACTACAAGAACGCGTACCCTCCGGCCGCACCGAGATGGGAGAAGAACGTTGGTTCGTTTAGCCTTCCGGCCACTATCTTGCGACCGTAGGTTTGGCTTAGCGTGTAGCACACTTCGCCGCTTGCAGCGACGGGCCACGGCGAGACTGGGCGATCGATTCGCGCATTCAATCCCTCACCGGCCCACGTCAAGAATTTAGGCATTCTGAACAAAACTGCATGCAAAGGGCATCCCGCTTGCCACGTCTGGGAATCGAGTCATGTTTCTGGCAGAGCGGTGCTCTTTTATCGTGCCGAATGTCCTAAGCTTTTTCGGACCGCCACTCATTTCTGGTGCGAATTCAACCTTGGCGATTTGATAGCAAATGACTGCAGACGAACTCTTCCTTCGCGCGTTGGAAATTGACGAACCTGCCAAGCGCATCGCGTTTGTTAAGCGATCATGTACCAATGCCCCGAAGCTACAGCGGCGCGTTCTTGAACTACTTCAAGCTCACGACCAGTCGGGAGAGATTCTTAAGTCGCCGGTAATGGCTGATCTCCAGGGTGAAGTACAGAAGATCCTGAAAGCACATGAGAAAACCAGCGAAGACGCTCGGGTGTCTTCGGAGATGGAGAAAACCACGTTACAGCCCTTTGACGCAGAGGGAGCCTCTGCTCAGAAAACAACTGACAACAAGCGAGACGAAGTAGAACTGCAGTTCCGGCAGCATCTTGCCGCGTCGTCTCGTCCGGGCTGGCTTGGAAGACTCGGCCACTACGAGATTGAAGAACTACTTGGCTACGGGGCCTTCGGCGTTGTTGCGAAGGCATTCGATACAAAGCTTCATCGTGTGGTCGCGATCAAAATGATGCGTCCCGAGCTCGCGGCGACATCTCCACCGAGAAAGCGTTTCCTCCGCGAAGCCAGAACCGCAGCGGCCGTGCCGCACGACAACATCGTCGGCATTCACGCGGTCGAAGAGAAACCGATTCCCTATCTCGTGATGGAGTTTGTCTCTGGGCATACTCTGCATCAACAGCTGAACCAACAGGGACCGCTCGACCCCAAGGATGTCTTAGAAATTTCGCTGCAGCTTGCACGCGGATTGGCTGCCGCCCACAAGGCGAATCTGATTCACCGGGACATTAAACCGGCAAACATATTGCTGACAGAGTCACCAACCTTCAGAGCTAAGATCTCGGACTTCGGACTTGCCCGAGCGGTCGACGACGCCAGCCTGACATCCAGCGGAGTCGTTGCCGGCACCCCGCTGTACATGGCCCCGGAACAAGCCCGTGGAGAAACGCTGGACAATCGAGCTGACCTCTTCAGTCTCGGCAGCGTGATGTACCAAATGATTAGCGGGCGCCCGCCATTCCGCGCTTCAAACACTGTCGCTGTTCTGAAACGAGTATGCGACGACACTCCGCGAGCGATCGCAGATGTCATACCTGGTTCACCAGACTGGCTGTGTTCAATCGTCTACAAGCTGTTGGAAAAGCAGCCCGAAGACAGGTACCAGACAGCCGACGAACTCGCGGACCTACTAAAGCGTTGCAAGGACCAACTTAAGACGGGTGATCGCGTTACCGGTGCACCAGTTTTGCGAGCCAGTACAGTGAAACGTGCTACGGCCGCCCGCTGGACACTCTCACCCAGGCTTGTTGCAGCCGGAGTACTGCTAATCACAATAGTTGCCACTGTCATATGGCAAAGCTGGGGCACCGCATCGACTAAAGGATCGGCGCAAGTGCTGGAGCCACCGACGAGTTTGCCGGCCGGCCGCAAAGAAACCGTCCCGGACTCTGACATTTTGGCCTTCGTAAAGTCGGTTGGTGGCAGGGTAACGCTCGGAGCAATCCCACTCGCCAGTACGAACCTTGTGGCTCAACCGCAGCCTGCCGCGTTGGTATCAGACAAATTGCATTTCGATTTCCGGAATTCCAAGTTCAACAACGGTCTGGACTTCGGCGACAACGAACTAATCGAACTTGCAAAGTTGCTCGAGGCCCGGCCAGACATTCAACTTGGTGTCCTTAGTCTCGTTGGTACTAAGATCACGAACACTGGCCTTTTAAGCCTACGACGAGTCTCGCTGGATGAAATACATCTATTTCGTTCTGATGTTGCCTGTGATGAGATCGCTGCCGAGCTTGCTACGTTTCAGATCAAAGACTGGGATTTTGGATTGAAACTCAGTGGCAAGGGTTTGGCCAAGTTCGTCACCAATCCGAATTTGGAAGGTCTTTCGCTGGACAGCCGCCGAGTCGGAGCAAAGTCGTTGCAGACCCTCACAGGCACCCGACTGAAGAGACTACAAGTTTGGGGAGCCGGGAATCGGCCACTGCCAGAGGTGAACACACTCAGGCAAATCAGAACCCTGGAGACCTTATATCTACCGGCATACGGCCTGACTCGCAGACGCGCCGATCAAATTCAAGAACGACTCGAAAACGTCGTTGTGAAGACGTCTAGCTACTTCGATCGAATACCACCGCCTCCAGAGTATCCTGAAACAGACTTAGAAATTTTGTCGTTACTTGATTCTGTAGGCGGGTCCATGCACCAGTACCGATCTGGTGGGCAAGTCAAACTCATTCCAGACGATGCAGGAACCATTTCGCAGGGACGAGTGAATATTAGTTGCTGGGACATTAAAGGGTTCGATGATAGTCACCTCGAAAAACTGACAGCCTTGCTCCGAGAACGACCAGACATATTTCTTGTCTGTCTCCACCTTCCCGGCACTTCAATCACAAACAAAGGCCTGCTTAGCCTTAGAGACATCAAAATGTCACAGCTGTTCATCGCCCGAACAAAAGTGAACGCAGATGAAGTCGCTAGTGAACTATCAAAGTTTGAGATGGAAAGCACTGACATCACACTTGAGATGAGTGAATCCGGTCTACTGAAAGTACTGGAGAGCAAGTCTCTTCGAGGATTGCCGATACGCCCTGAACAACTAAGCACGAGTGTGATGAAGGCGCTCGCAGGTAGCTCTGTACGTCAACTGAACCTCGAAGGAAACGACGAGCTTGCACGATCAGATGTGGAAGGCCTGGAGGGACTGACGAACTTGGGAACGTTAAACCTGAAGTTCAAGACCGCACCTACCGACTCACAATTATTGGAACTTCACCAACGGGTGCCATGGGCTGAAATTCAGACGAACGGGAAGATGCGAAGGTCGCCGAAGCTGTCCGCCGTAGTCGACCGGCTAAGTCGAGGACTGTTGTTGCCCATTGACACCCACCTTGGCCTGATCCCATTCGCCAACAACGGGTTCTGACTCTAACTTACTGCTATGTCTTCTCGTGTCTACGCTGTTTTTGCCCTCT